>NZ_JACJDU010000020.1:0-72423 GCF_014163715.1 Shewanella sp. SR44-4
GCAGCAGTTAATAGTAATTAACAGTAGTGAGTAACAATTAGTTAGTAACATTTAGTTAGTAACTACCACAATCAATCATGAATTCATTGTTGATGATGATGCATAAAAAGGTGTGAATACTCAATTCACACCTTTTTTTATGATCAAACTTGCCAATTTATGGCTGGATTGCCTTGTTCAATTAATAATTGATTAATACTTGAAAAGTGACCGCAACCAAAAAAACCTCGGTAAGCAGATAATGGCGATGGATGTGGGCCGTTCAATACATGGTGATGCGCAGCCGTAATCAGACGGCCTTTCTTGATAGCATGATTTCCCCAACACACAAATATAATCGGCGAAGATTGTTGGTTTAATCGCTGCAATACATTATTAGTAAATGTCTCCCAGCCAGATTTAGCATGTGAATGAGCCAACCCCTGCTCTACCGTTAATACCGTATTCAATAATAAAACGCCTTGCTTAGCCCAAGAGGTTAAATTGCCATGTTCGGGAGTCACAAAGCCTTCAATATCATTGGTTAATTCTTTATAGATATTCGCTAGTGATGGTGGCGGTTTAATGCCATTTTTAACCGAAAAAGAAAGCCCATGAGCTTGATTAGGTCCATGGTAAGGGTCTTGCCCCAGTATCACGACTTTAACCTCTGACAGCGGTGTTAAATCAAAAGCCGCGAATACTTCATCATCAGGCGGATAAACGGTTTGATTATCGGCTCTTTGTGAGGCTATAAAGTGTTGCAAATGTTGATAATATGCCTGCGATTGTTGTTGCTCAAACAGCTCTTGCCAATGGGAAGTCATTCGATGTATTCCTTAAATGAAAACGACAAATTTGTGAACTGCTTAGTCTTTGGTTTACTATTAACAGATTAATCACCCTTATGAATAATATGATGCCATTACATAATAACAAAAGCACTGCTAATAACGGTTTTACCCTTATTGAACTTGTCGTTGTTATTATCATACTTGGGATCATCGCAATTATCGCTTTGCCTAAGTTCATCGATTTAGGCCAAGACGCTAAAATAGCCAGTGTAAAAGCAACTGGCGGGGCATTTTCTTCAGCAATAACCTTGGCTCATTTAAAATGGGCCGCGATGGGGTATTCAGGCCCAGCAGATAATTTAGCAATTTTCAGTCAAGCTGGAACCGATGGCGAACTGGATATGAACCAATGGGGCTATCCTGCGCAAAATTATCCACCTTACGAAGCCTCTCCAAGACTGAATAATGTTAATGACTGCCTTTCCGTCTGGCCGACTCTGTTGATGGATGGTCCAAGCGTTTCTATCAGTACCGATAAAGGTTCATCTGATTACCAAGCCGAATATATCAATCCAGATCAATGCCGATATAACTACAACTTGCTATCACTTATGTCGATATATTATGACTCACGTAACGGCCAAGTCTTGGTAGATTCAGATCCCAATAGCTAATTTTTTACCTGATATTTTCCAATAAAGACGTTACACTCAATGGAAAATTAACTCACAAAAAAGTGGATCTGATGTCTGAAGCCAAAACAGAATTAACAATGTATCAAATAGCTGACCAATTTATTGCCCTAGCCAATCAACTAAGCCAACAAGAAAATGATATTGGTAAAGTGGGTACGGCAATGAGATTTGCTTCAGCACGCTTTAATGCGTTCGAAGCCTCAATTAAATCAGCTGATCTTGCCGCTGAAAAAGATCATGCATTAGCTTGGTTTTCTGATGAATTTAAAGCCATGTTAAAAGAAAACTTAGAAGATCATATTGCTAATCCTCCTGTAGCAGCACCGCAACAAGAGCAGAAAAGCGATGATAGCGTACAAATGTTCAAAGGTGCCTAGCATTCGCTAACAACGTCACTGATAATTAGCCGTTAATCAATAATCCCTACCGCACATCTGGTGGGGATTACTTTTTAAAATAAAGCACATTTAACACTCCCCGCTCACCGCATACTATTGTCGCTGTTCGCTTTAACAAATAAACCTATGCATAACCAACATAATTAATCACTGTTAACCGAGTAGATGCCAGTACTATAACAACGTGTAAATAACCCTAATAGAAAGCAAAATCAATACAATACCTGAGAGCCTATCAATCAGTTTTGCCTTTGCTCGTAACTTAGGTAATACAGCAGAATGTGATAACACGAATGCAATAACGGTATACCACAAGCCATCAATAATTAGCGGGGTAAATACAATCAATGCTTGGCCAGTGGTCGTTTGTGCTGCCAAGACAAACTGACTAAATAAGGCTAGAAAAAATAATAATATTTTAGGGTTAAGCACTGAAATAGCGAGTCCATCACGAGCTGCAATCCATAAACTAGTGGCTTCCCCAGCGGCTAATTTTTGCTGCATCCCGCCTTTGGAACCAAGCGCTTGAATACCCATCCAAGCTAAGTAAATTGCTCCGATTATCGCAATGGCATTAAACATTAATGGTGATGCTTTTAATATTGCAGCCAAACCCAATAGAGTCACCAGCGCATACACACCGATACCAATTGAATGCGCCCAAGCACATACTATGCCGTGTAATCTTCCACCACTGAGTGTATGCCTCACTACCATGGCTAAACTCGGGCCTGGAGACATGGCACCCAAACAGCATATCGCTAATAATCCCAGCCAAGCACTTAACGTCATAACACTCCTTTATTTGCAACTATCCAGTTATTAATATTTTGCAAAAATACATTTTAACAACCAGTTAAGTATGCGTTGTTAATGTATCGTCACTTATATGGATGAGTATAATAACGTATTTACAGAGGAAACCTATGACGACATTAATGCTGATATTACTCTTGGTTATTTTTATTGCCGTAGTAATATTGATTTGGGCTAAAATAAAAGGTAAATCGATTCCGACCTTAGTGATAGTCATGCTCATTTTGATGGGGATCTGTTTTGCGGGTATCATTGCATTTGTTAATAAAGGTGAAAACTATCAAGCATATCAAACATTGAATTGGCAACCACTTGAACCTGAAAAAATTGCCGCCTATGTTAAACAAGGTAATATTGTGTTTGTTGATATTACAGCCGACTGGTGTGTTCCCTGCCAAACAAATAAAGCCAACGTACTTCATCGCGAACAAGTCGTAAATAAATTAAACCAACCACACATTATTCTCATGCAAGGTAATTGGACTCAAGCCGATACCGTCATTGAACAGTATATGGGGCAACAGGCAGTTGCTGGCACGCCGTTTAATAAAATCTATGCCCCGTCTTACCCAGAAGGCATTGAGTTGCCCAAAGCGCTGATTATCGACGATGTGTATCGAGCATTAGCTTTAGTCGTCAAATAAAATACTTAATCTTCAAAAAATATTTAGTCTTCAAGAAAAATTCTTAAAAAATGCTCTCAATAAAAAAGACTGCCGAAGCAGTCTTTTTAGTTTTTGATTGGTTTTTTGAATGTCGCTAACGCTTAGAAGCGATAATTAACACGGCCGTAGTAGAAACCACCGTTGTAATCAAATGGACCACTTTCGTAGTACACAGCACCTAATTCACCCAGAGTGCCATCTTTTAGCTTCTGCGCTTCTTGATCGAAGATATTGTTTGCGCCAACTGATACCGTTAAGTTATCAAGTACCGCATAGCTCACTTCAAGATCGATAGTCACAGCAGCATCTGCCACCTCAGAACCCCAATCAGAAGTATCATCAGCGTGTGTAGCGTAGTACTCACCAAACATATTACCACGAACTGACATGCTTAAATCATCCCAGCTTTGGCCCCAAGTAAGGGTTGCACGGTGTGCAGGAATACCATCTTCTAAACGACGAACTTTACCTGCATCAGTTGTTTCAGGGTCATATTTATCAACACTGGTATCAGTCCAACCGTAGGCTAAACTGAATTTCGCATCACCTGATAACATTTCTGTAGTATAAGACGCTACAACATCAACACCTTGAGTCGTTGTGTCAAAATCATTAGTGTAGAAGGTTACCGCAGAAATCAACTCAGGGAACTCAACACCAGCGGCACGTAATGCATCGTAGTCACTAGCTTCAACCGAAATTTGGCTAGATTGTGCAATACGACCAGTTACTTCAATGTTGTAGTAATCAACAGTTAAGAACAAGTTATCATATTGGTATACAAAACCTGCTGCATAGCTAACAGACTCTTCAGGATTAAGTACTTCACCACCATAGAAAGCCGCTAATGGGTTTGTTGGTGGAGCAATGAAGGTTTGAATCAAGTCACCGTTAACAATCGATGTTTGAGTGTTAACTACGTTTTCTTGACCAACGGTTGGCGCACGGAAACCGGTACTGTGCGATGCACGGAATGATAATTCATCGGTTGCAACATACTGCGCTGTTAACTTGTAGTTTAATGTGTCGCCAAAAGTAGAGAAATTTTCATAACGAAGTGCAAAGCCTAATAATAAGTCTTCGGTTAAATACGCTTCAATATCGGTATAAACACCAATGTTGCTTCGGTCATTTTTACCGGCTGATTCTGGACCAAAACCTTTAAAGCCGTGTGAGCCAATGTTGAAGCCTTGATCAGCATAAGGACCTGCAATCCATGAAGCTTCATCACCTTGACCAATCTCAAATGACTCTTCACGCCATTCAAAACCAGTAGCAAAGCTAATGTCTTCTAAGCTACCAATAGTAACGAATCGACTAAAATCAGCATTAAAAGTTGTTTCTACTTGCTCGTATGAACCAGTATCAAAGTCAGTTGGTGTATCTAAACCCATTGATGGGTTTAATGAGTTCTTTAAACCAAAGCTGGCTTTGTTACTACCCGTACCAGCGCTCACATCATACATCCACTCGCCAGACTCGCCTTTTACACCAGCGAAGAAAGACATATCTTCAATTTTACCGGTGAACTGAGGTGTATATCCGCCTGGACGAATTTGGTTCATAGAGAAACAGTTAGGATCGGCAACCATTGCTTGATAAGCGTCAGTACCCAACACGTTTCCGTCTTGATCTGGAATGCCATCACCATCGATATCTATTTTAGGAATAGGGACATTCATGTTGTTACATGTTGCTACCCCATCGGTAGCCAAACCAACATCCCCGACTAATAAACTTTCGCCGCCATCTACAGAATAAACGTTACCGCGGTTATGCGGGTTACGATAATAGAAACCACCAGTTGCTTCACGTGATGACACGTTACCGAACGCATACAAATGGGTATTGTCGTTAATATCAAAACCGGAGTTTACGAATACAGTAAAATCATCATTGATCTCAGGGTTACCCCAAGTTTGTGCTGGATTAAGAATTGAGGTATTACCCGCATCAGCGATAGCTGCTGCATCTGGACGCTGTACACTGCGGCTAGTCGCATCTGCCGTTTTATATTGTGCACTGATGTTAACAAAGCCATCATCAGTCAAAGGTAAACCAATGTTACCGTCAATTGTGGTTGCTGCGCCGTCACCTTCGTAGTATTCACCTTGGCTGACAGTGATAGAACCACCTTCAGAAGCATCTTTTAATACGAAGTTCATTACACCAGCAATCGCATCCGAACCATACTGAGCAGCCGCTCCGTCACGTAATACTTCAACTTGCTTTAATGCCACACCAGGAATAACAGATATATCTGGACCTTGTGCACCATCGTTAATGCCACCACCTTGGAAAGCAATAACTGACGCACGATGACGGCGTTTACCGTTAACCAAAATAAGCGTACTGTCAGACGGTAAACCACGTAAGTTAACCGGACGAACTAGCGTTGCTGCATCACTAATCGGTTGTGCACGAGAGTTAAAAGAAGGCACTGATGTCACTAACATGTCGATCATGTCGGTCGAACCGTTTTTCTTTAAATCATCACTGCTGATGATATCAATTGGAACTGGTGAGTCACCAATTGAACGAGGTGCCGCACGAGAACCCACGACTGCGATTTTTTCAACGTTTTCTTTCTTTGCAACTTCTTCATCGGCTGCGAATGCTTGAGTGCTAACTACAGATCCGGCAAGTGCAAATGAAATGGCTAAGCTCAAAGAGCTGATACCAAATTTAGATTTTTTTGATTGCATCATTATTATGTTCTCAACTGCTTATTATTGTTGTTTGTCGACGATGTTTCTCACAAAATGAATGAAAAACACGTCTATCCCTATCGAAATACTCCCTATCTCAACTACATTTTTATAACAATTGAAAAACAATTGCTAACACTTTTTGGGATAAATAAGTAAGCGCTAAATAGCAATTTACAAAAAAATACTCTAAGCAGTTGATTTTTAGTGATATAGATCACATATCGAATTATTTACTAGAAGTAAACTTTTTTAACTAAATCAACACAAAACACAAGTGTAACCATTAGTTTACACAAAAAATCGTGTTTTGATGGTGATGTATTAAACGAGTAATCTAATATTGATTCAATTTCAGTGAACCTTTGCCAATTGATATTGACCCGTGTAGGTTAGTAAAAATAATCTAAACGGACGTTTGATTTATAATAATAACCAAAAATATCTAAGGTGGTATGCATGGCTTATGATGCAGATTCAGTACTTGATTTACACCAATACACATCCATAGTTGATTTGATCGAAAAAGCTTGTGACAAGTATGCAGACAATATTGCATATGCATGTCTTGGGAAAAGCACTAGTTTTCGTGAAATAGAACAAGGCTCGCGCCATTTTGCCAGTTATTTGCAACACAGCACTTCATTGCAACCTGGCGACAGAGTAGCGATACAATTGCCTAATATTACTCAGTTTGTGATTGCGGCTTATGGGGTAATTCGAGCCGGTATGGTGCTAGTCAATACCAATCCGATGTACACCGAGCGTGAACTCATTCACCAATTTAACGACTCAGGGGCAAAAGCCTTAGTCGTATTGTCGGATTTATTACCCACATTAACTAACGTGATCGACAAAACAACAGTAGAGTTGGTGATTTCGACCCACGCAATGGATCTTATTCAACCGCAACCTCAACCAGAAACCCCTTTTAACAAAGTGGCATTTACCTCTGTGCTCGTTGAAGGTGCTAAGCATCCTTATCAGTCAATAAAACCTAACCATGATGATTTAATTGCTCTGCAATACACTGGCGGCACAACCGGTTTATCAAAAGGCGCTATGCTCAATCATGGCAACCTTTTGGCTAATTCTGGTCAAGTAAAATCACGAATTGCTAGCACCATGACCGAAGGACATGATGTATTTGTCGCGCCATTACCGATTTACCATATCTATGCATTTATGGTTAATTTGGTGCTGTATTTTGAGTCAGGTAGTTGCTCAGTATTAATTCCTAATCCTCGTGATATTGCAGGGCTAATCAATACCATGAAAGCCTATCCATTTACTGGGTTTGCGGGTTTAAACACTCTATTTGTTGGCTTATGTCATCAGCCGGAATTTAAAGCCTTAGATTTCAGTAAAATGAAAATAACCATTTCGGGTGGTACCGCATTAACGAGTGCAGCAGCTAACTTATGGCAACAAACCACCCAATGTATGATTTCAGAAGGCTATGGCTTGTCTGAAACATCTCCTGTTGTCAGCCTTAACGCACCAGGGTATCAACGCCTTGGTACTATTGGTAAACCGGTATTGGGCACTGAAGTTCATGTGCTCGATATGGATGATAATGAAGTGGCTATCGGTCAAGCTGGTGAACTTGCCGTGCGCGGTCCGCAAGTTATGCAAGGGTATTGGAATAAACCAGAAGAAACCGCTAACGTCATGACAAAAGACGGATTCTTTAAAACTGGCGATATTGGCATTGCCAGCGAAGATGGTTATCACACCATTGTCGATCGTAAAAAAGACATGATTATTGTTTCTGGTTTTAACGTCTATCCTAATGAAGTTGAAGACGTACTTTCAACTAATGAGTTAGTTTTAGAGTGTGCTGTCGTCGGGGTTGAAGATGAACGTTCTGGCGAAGCAGTAAAAGCCGTGATTGTATTAAAACAGCCGCCAGCGGATATCGAGGCCGTCAAACAGGCGATTAATGATTACTGCCGCAGCCAACTGACTGCGTATAAAGTGCCACGCATTATTGAGTTTACTGAACAATTACCGAAAAGTGCTGTAGGGAAAATTTTGCGTCGAGAACTACGTAAATAGAGCTACGTTATAAGAGCTACGTAAGTAAGAGCTTCACAAGCAAGAAAAAAACTGCGCTAGTAGAGTAGATATTATCTTGCTTAAAACGCTATGCAACTAACCTCAATGCAGAACAATAACTGCTTATCAAACTGCGATTAACATCATTTGAAACAGTTAATTGATTCGAAAATAAAAAAGATGCTTCGGCATCTTTTTTTATTTCTCAACGACACGCTCACCGCACCAAGCAGTAACCATTATGACGGCTCGTTATCCATCAATAACTGTAAACTAGCAAATTCGCGATATAGCTCATTACTTGCCATTAATTCGTTGTGAGTACCACTGGCAATAAGTTGTCCTTTATCTATCACGAAAATCCGGTCTGCATTGATCACGGTAGCTAAACGATGGGCAATAATCACAGTGGTACGTTTGGCCATAAGTGAATCGAGGGCCTGTTTTACTTTGATTTCGCTTATCGCGTCTAACGCACTCGTCGCTTCATCAAGTAGTAATATTGGTCTGTCAGCAAGAATCGCTCTTGCGATTGCAATACGTTGCTTTTGCCCACCCGACAAACGTACGCCACGTTCACCTAAATAAGTCGAATAACCATCAGTAAATTCGCGAATAAACTCATCCGCTTTAGCCGCAATGCAAGCCTGCTTCACCTCTTCATCGCTAGCATCTAAGCGACCATAGCGCACATTATCGAGTACGTTCATGGCAAAAATCACCGACTCTTGCGGCACAAGAGCATACTGTTGGCGTAAATCTGCCAACGACAGCGTCGAAATATCAATACCATCTAATAATATCCGCCCCTGTTTAGGCTGGTAAAAACGCATCATCAGTTCAAATAAGGTGCTTTTGCCTGCTCCGCTTGGGCCCACTAACGCGACTCGCTCTCCCGGTGCAATGTCCATCGACAATTGGCGGATCACGTCTTGACCCAGATCAGATGGATAAGCAAAGCACACATTATCAAAACTGAGCAAGCCATTAACAGGCAACAATAACTTATTTGGTACAACTTGCTGAGGTATATCAACGGGCGTTTTGACTAATTCAACTAAACGTTCAGCCGCACCAGAGGCGCGTTGTATTTCGCTAAACACTTCACTGATGGTCGCTACAGCACCTGCAACCATCACGGCATAAAACATAAATGCAGACAGCTCACCACCGGTGATACTGCCAGACATCACATCTTGCGCCCCAATCCATGTAACAAAAGCAATTGCTGCAATGCTTAAAAACATTACCGTTGAAATAAGCAGCGCACGATACATAATACGGCCTTTAGCCACATCCATTACCGCCTCGACTCTGTCAGCAAATAGCTGGCGGTCTTTAGCCTCGTGGGTATACGCTTGCACGGTATGAATTTCATGTAAGGTTTCATCAATATAAGCACCAAGATCGCCTACCCTATCTTGACTTTTACGCGACAAGGTTCTGACTTTTCGGCCAAAAAAGATCACCGGGCCTAATACCAAAGGAACGGCTAACAACACTAATGCTGTCAACTTAACACTGGTAAACGCCATCATAACGATGCCACCAATCACGGTCACACTTGAACGCAACGCCATAGATAAACTTGAACCGACAACGCTTTGTAACAAGGTACTGTCTGCCGTAAAACGTGAAATAACCTCACCGGTACGCTGAGTCGCAAAAAAAGCTGGCGATAACGATAATAAATGATTGTAAACCTGTAACCGAATATCCGCACTGACCCGCTCGCCAAGCCAAGTCATCAGATAAAAACGACAGAAAACCGCAGTTCCACTGATTGCTGTAATAGCAATAATAAACAACATGATCTCATTCAATCGCCCTGCATTATCGGCAATAAATCCTTCATCGACCATTAACCGAACACCTTGGCCAAGCGATAACCATGCCAGCGATCCAATAAACAGAAATACAATCGCCGCCACTACTTTCATACGATAAGGAGACAGAAATTGTAAAATCCAAGGTAGAACAGAATGTTTTAAAGGAGGTTTAGCAGAAGATATTGACTCAGTTGAAGTCGTCGTTGGATTCGTCACAGTATTAACCAGCATATATAACTAAGATATTCTGATAGTACCAATAAAACACAACATTGTAGATGCCTTAACAATAAGGCGCCGGCACGGCAGGATTACGACCGCCGAAAAAATGATGCTAGTATCGACTAAAAAATAACATGAAAAATAGCATGAGCAATAAGATGAGAAATAGTATGAGAAATAGTATGAGAAATAATGTAAGACCATCGCACGGTTTTACATTAATAGAGTTGGTTGTTGTGATTATTATTTTGGCCTTATTGGCCGTTGTCGCGAGCAGTAAATTCATTAGCTTACGCAAAGATGCAATTGTATCTACCATGGTAGGAATGGAAACAGCAATGCAATCAGCTGCAACGTTAACCTATTCAAAAGCCGCTATTGCTGGTGTAGAAAGACTTGCGACTACGACGCTTAATATTGATGGGGTCAATGTTAACTTAGCTTATGGCTATCCCGATGGAACAGCCGCTGGTATTGCAATGCTAATGAATATTCCCGAAGGTGATTGGCAACAACGCAAAAGTACATTGCCTATAACTGCATGGGTATATTGGCATGGTGTCATTAAAGAGGATGCGGGCGTTGCTGCATGTTATTTACGTTACAGGCAAGTAACATCAGCCACCGCACGACCTGTTATAGATGTTCAAACAAGCGGATGTTAGACATCAATGGGTTTAAAAAACCATAACATTAAGACTCAGGGTAACGTTTTTCAATCGCTTTTAGCGAACGTAAAAACAACCCTATCCCCCCCACACAAAGTACCAATATAACGATTAAATCAAATGCACTCATGTAAGAAAATCTAAAATTAATCGAGCTTATCACGCCAAAAATCAATGCCACTAATGAGCCAAATGTCAGTAACCACCCAAGTATGTTTCTGCCATTATAAAACATCAGTCCAACACCAAACATAAAGGGTATCATCACCATTCCACTGGTAAGCCCAAAGCCGCCCAGCTGATATAAATGGTTGCTAAAGCCAAATGAGCTTGTCACTTTAATGGCATTTAATAGCATATAAAAGCCACCGCACATCATCACTAGCCCAATAAAGAACTGACCCATTCCACCTGACGTTCCACCAGCACCTTTCATCAATATCCCTTGAAAACCATTATTTTAAGTCAATATATTGATGTTACTGAACCGTACAATTAATAGCAATCATCTCTGCAGTACAATCATGTTCGTGATATTAGGTTTTAGTTTCAAAGTTAACAATCAATATCATCTTGTTCTGTATCCTACATTCAACATGTCGTTTAACACGAGTTAAACAGAGAAACTTTGATATTCAATAAAACTAGCGCCACTCCACAAAATTCCCCTTATCAACTTGTTTAAGCCTAAGCCTCGCGCTGGTAAGTGATATCTGAGATAATATCGGGCTATTTTATCGATATTCTTTTTTATTAGGTAACACCGTTATGACAACCCAATTTGCTTGTTCAGGTATAGAGCTTGAGCTTTTTCGTTATCCAAGCCAACAAGCATCAAACTTACAAGCATGGGATGCCGCTGATGAACACCTAGTAAAGTACTTAATCGACACCGAAATAACAGCAACCACAACCGCCATTCTTAATGACAACTTTGGGGCACTCACGTGTGCATTAACCATGCAACATCCACACAGTGAATTGCTTGTCGAAACGGATGCTAAAACCAGCTTATTAGGTTATAAGCAAAATTTATTACACAACAAACTCGCACCAACCAACATACATTGGCTAAATAGCCGCGAAACGCTGCCACAAGATATTCAATTAGTGCTGATGAAGTTACCAAAAAATCTACACTACTTTGGCCAGCAGCTTGCGCGTTTATCAACGGTGCTTCCTGCGGGAACCCAAATACTGATTGGTGCTAAAGCCAAGTCAATCAATCCAGCATTATTGGCCAGTATTGAAAAAAATCTAGGTCCCGCATCCGCCAGTTTAGCGTGGAAAAAAACACGAGTAATTAGCTGTATTAGCGATGGTAAAAAACGACCATTAGCAAAAGCCGTGAATTGGAATGTCGATGAGCTAAAACTCACTATCAGTAACCTTGCGAATGTATTTGCTGCCAATAAGCTCGATATTGGCGCAAGGATTATGCTCGACAACATGCCCAAAGGTGAATTCAACCACATTATAGACTTAGGCTGTGGTAACGGTATTTTAGGATTACACGCCAAGCAATGTTATCCCAATGCGCAAATCCACTTTGTGGATGATTCTGATATGGCCATCGCCTCGGCAAAGCATAATTGGCAAGCGAACGCGCTAGATACTCCATCTCAAGATCTTCAATCCCAAGATCCTCAAACTGAACAAACGTCACAAGCTTTTTTCCATTGGGACGATTGCCTGAGTAATTTACCAGCTGATGTTGAACCAGATTTAGTGATATGTAACCCTCCGTTTCATCAAGGTGAAGCCATTACCGACCATATCGCTTGGCAAATGTTTGTTGATGCACATAAGCGCCTAAAAAAAGGCGGTTTATTACATATCGTTGGTAATCGACATTTAGCCTACCACGTTAAAATAAACCGTATTTTTAAAAACTGCACCACGGTAGCCTCTAATGGTAAGTTTGTCATTTTACAAGCGATAAAATAATGCCATGAATGAGGCACCAAGGTCATGTTCCCCTAAATGGCCCTGCATGGCCCTGCATATAAAACTAAACCAATATTGATAGTAACGAGCGAGGGCCGACACAATTTATGTGCAGCCCTTCACTCGTATGTATTTGCAACTCGCTACACCTTGTTTATCTCGAACACTCACATTAACGGACACCAATAACCACTGAACATTCATCAGTGTAAACGGCGATACAGATCTGGTTTGTTGTGACTAAAAGCAAATCGCTTTTAGATGTGTATATCCCTTGAATAAATAACTATATGCCGCATTGATTTGAGCACTCGTTGGCAATAACGAGGCATCAATAGCCTCTATGATAAATGAACACAATGATAAATAGACACAATGACCTTATGACGAACGCCAATCTGTGCCTTAACAATCCACATCAGGCATTACCAAGAAAACATAATTGGTTAACACGAAAGCATAAAATACGCCTCTAATAACATTACCAAACTGGGTATAAATGGCGTTAACAATAGAACTCAATCATATTTCCCTAGGCAGAATAGCCGCTGCAATAAACAATCAAGCTAATTTTCTGCAATAATATTAAAGTTAATAGTGGTTTTTTATGTTTTTTGAAAGACCAATTTAACAGCCTCTTTTCTTTGTAAGTTGACCATGAAGATCAGCGGCCCCTAAACAAGTTGCTTTAATTGGTCGCCATTTATGTGGAATGTTGCAACTCCATTAGCGCAAGAAACAAGTCACGTAACAAAATAGCTAAAGTGGCCGCTGAAAATGCGACACATCATTGCATTGGGGATAGGATTATTGATGGCGTTAACTAAATTGCTTGTTATCTCAAGCTGGCAGTTGAAATCATGAAGTCATCGTTACCGATATTATGGTCAACATCCCTCATAACATTACTCATAAAAAACCATAAAAAACGCGCTAACACTTAAGTGTCGGCACGTTAATTTTATAGCAATGAGCTAATCCGCTTTAAAAGCAATTAACCTTTTGTTTTTACTAAACTCTCAATTGAATACAAGTCGCGATTAGCACTATTTTTGCGGCGTACTTCTTCTAATGCCTGCTGTTCTAATTTATCAAACAATACATTGATTAAGCGATTAAAATGCTTATGCATTGCTAAACGAGCCTCAGCGGCATCGTGCAGTGATAATGCCTGATAAATTGCGGTATGCTCTGCTAAGGTTTTATTATTATCTGTGCTACAAACAATATTATAATCTTCAATGATTTCATTACTTGATGAACGCAGTGCCCACATGTTTTCAAACAAATTTATCAACGCGCCGTTACGAGTAGAATATGCGATGATCTGATGAAACAGCTCGTCTGCCTCTTCGACATTTTGCATATCTTTCATCATTACTAATGTGTCATGGAGTTTTTCAAGTTCTTCTGCAGTAATGGTTTTTGCTGCTAAAGCAGCTATTTCACCTTCAACTAAAGCACGTGCTTGGGTTAATTCAAATGCGTTAACATTATTCACCGCTACCGGTTTTTGCTGATGGTCAACCACGTACACGCCAGAACCCGTTTTTACTTCCACTTTTTCACGCACTTCTAGTGCAATAATAGCTTCACGAATGGTTGGCCTGCTTACTTCAAACTTTTCAGCAAGCTCACGCTCTGGGGGTAAACGACTGCCTACCGGATACTCGCCACTGGCGATAGCGGCTTCAATCGTATCGACTATTCGCCAAAATAAACGACGGTTTTTCATATACCTTCCTTCGAAAAGTAAAACCAATTTACTGGTTAATGCTGACATATTATCGGTTAATACCTTAGCAGCAAACAACTAAATTACATGTTATGTTAATCTCAATATAGAAATAATAGCACATTGTCATACCTTTAAAAATATTGGTAATAGACTAAAAATGTAAAATCATAGTAATTGGTAAAACAATTTATTGACATAATCTTAATGATTGGTTATTTTCTATTCAAGCACAAATAATCCATTAACAGAATAATTTAAACTTTGTGTGTGTACGTAAAGAAAAGGAAATCAACTAATCTGGGGAGGTTAACGTGAAATTTATTAAGACAAGCAATACTTTGAGATTAACAGGACTAAAGTCGCAATCAAGATCAGCAATTTACGACGCGGCACTAATATCTCTATTAAGCAATCATGAACGTGCAACAGAGACAAACGAGTCAATACAAAAACAGCACGTCACAGTCTCTTAAATGCTAGGTAATTGGACTAGGCTACGCTTAATTACGGTTACGCTTACTTAGCAATACCGTGAGAGTGACACCCAGCCAAATAACTTACCATTTCCAGACAGCTCTTATCACGATGCGCATGACAGTGGACGACCTCAATTTGTTGGCTAACGTTACAGTGGCAGATTATTGGTCACGATGTTTCAAAGCCCTGAACAGGTTGGGTAAACTCAAAATAATTCCCCGTGAAAACAACACCACAGTTGCTGATTATTCACGTTATGGCGCTAACGAATTCTAAGGTGAAAAAGTAATTTTGATCCTTTCCCCCTTGATAACTACTTAATGTAGCCATGGGGATATCATTTTAACAGTATTAAACGAGAGACTAGATGAATCATTCAAATAACAATACGTCATCGTCAAGGCATTGGTTATTCACGCAGTTGTTAGTCTTATTAATGCTTTGCACCCCATCAATCTATGTGCAGGCAAAAGATCGCTTAGTGACTACCCAAGCTGAGTACAAAAAAGCACTAAAGCTGGTTGAGCCTGGCGATAAAATCATTTTAAAAAATGGTACATGGCAAAATTTTGAAGTGTTGTTTATGGCGACAGGCACCGCCAATGCGCCTATTGAATTAACTGCCGAAACTAAAGGTAAAGTGATCCTGTCTGGCCAATCGAACCTTAAACTGGCTGGTGAATATTTACAGGTATCGGGGCTAGTATTTAAAAATGGCTCTACGCCAAGTAATGAAGTTATTGCTTTTCGTAAAAGTAAAACTCAGTTAGCCAATCACTCACGAGTAACCGAAGTGGTTATCGATAACTACAGCAATCTAGATCGCCAAGAGTCTGATTATTGGGTCAGCTTATATGGACAAAATAACCGACTTGATCACAACCACTTTGTTGGTAAACGCAATGTTGGCGTAACTGTTGCTGTGCGTTTAGATAGTGAGAACAGCCAGCAAAACCATCACCGAATTGATCATAACTATTTTGGTCCTCGCCCAATCTTAGGCTCTAATGGTGGCGAAACCCTCAGAATTGGCACCAGCCATTACTCACTAACGGATTCTTTTACCGTGGTTGAAAATAATTATTTTGATCGCTGCGATGGCGAAGTCGAAATTATTTCAGTCAAATCGGGTAAAAACCGTATTCAAAATAACGTATTTTATGAATCAAGAGGCACATTAACCTTAAGGCACGGTAACGGTAATATTATCGATAGTAATGTGTTTTTGGGTAATGGCGTTGAACATACCGGCGGGGTCCGCGTGATTAACCGCGATCAAACCATTACTAACAACTATCTAGAAGGCTTAACCGGCAATCGATTTGGCAGTGGTTTTACTATTATGAATGGCGTGCCAAATTCATCAATTAATCGCTATCATCAGGTGGTTAACGCCAATGTTAATAACAACAGCTTTATTAATCTTGACCATATTGAGCTGGCCGCGGGCAGTGACAGCGAACGTTCAGCAGTGCCACTAGACAGTAAATTAAACCACAATCTGTTTATTAGCCCAACCGCGCCATTTACTTTATACGATGATATTAGCGGACTTAGCTTTAACGACAACCTGAGTAATTTTGCGACCAAAACGTTAAGCCCATTCATGGCTAAAGGTATTCGTTCACAAGATATCACCATGAAACGCGCTGCTAATGGCTTGTTATACCCAAGTGATGAAAATTTTGCAGCATATGGTGCCAGTAAAAAACTGACCCCTACATTAAAGCAAGATACCGGCACATCTTGGTATCCAAAAGCAGAGCCTACTGTCGCATTTCAATCTGGCAACACCATCAAGGTTAGCGACAGTGACGATGAATTAGCAAGCGCAGTTGAACGAGCTCAACCAGGCGATATTTTATTACTCAGTGATGGCAAATATAACATCAGCAGAATACTGGCGATCAACAAAACGTTAAGCTTTAAAGCCGCTAATGCTCACCAAGCAATAATCAGCTTTGAACGCCCTAGTCTATTTGAAATTCAAGACAATGGTAGTTTGCAACTCGATGGTCTAGTCATTACGGGTTTAAATAGCCCTGACGCTGCCGGTAATAGCGTGGTAAGAACCCGCAAGTGGGGCATGTTAACGAATTATCGTTTTGAAATGACAAACAGCATTGTTGAGCAACTCAATGTGAATCATTCATTTCACTTTTTCGATTCGGGCAGTCGCGCCTTTGCAGATAGTATTAATGTCAGCAATAGCCAGTTCCGCCATATTAGCGGGGATTTATTTCGCCTCGACAAAGAAACCGACGACCTAGGAATTTATAACACCGAATACCTCATATTGGACAATAACCAGTTTGACGATATTGAAGGTGCTATTGCCTCGGTATACCGCGGTGGAACGGATGAGAGTACCTTTGGTCCCCATGTATCGGTAACCAACAATGTGTTCATTAAAGTCGGTCAAGGTAAGCGCAATAAAACAGGCGCGTCACTGAAGTTACATGGGGTTCAAATGAGCCAAATAGAGCACAATAAATTTAACGACAGTTCCGCTATTATTGTTGTTCACACCGTCGGTGAACCACAAACCCGCATTACGCATAATCAGTTTACTAATACACCTAGCCCACAAGTAACGGAGTTAGTTGCAATAGGTAAACACACTGCAGATATCAACAATAATAAAGTGCAAAAATTATGAATAACTTCAATATAACCGCAGGCGTAAGCCCGATGACGCGTGTCATTAAGCAGGCAGGAAAAATAGCGCTATTGGCGTCAATGACGTGCGTTATTTCATTACCCGTTATGGCTGCGCAACATCCAAACTTAGTCATCAACCAGCAAGATGTGGCCGCAATGAAACAGGCCATCACTCTACCTGGGACATTTCAAAATGCTTTCAATGCCACACAGAATAGTGTCGATAAAGGACTGGTTCAGCCAATTGAAGTACCAGTACCCAAAGATGCCGGTGGTGGTTATACCCACGAAAAACATAAAAGTAATTACCAACAAATGTATGACACGGGCATTATTTATCAGCTGACTGGCGATAAAAAATATGCCGAATACGTTAAAGACATGCTGTTGCAATATGCCACACTTTACCCAACGCTACCTTTGCACCCTATGCGTAAAAGTAACAATGAAGGTAAACTTTTCTGGCAAGGACTCAATGAAGCAGTTTGGTTGGTACACACCATTCAGGCGTACGACTTTATCTATGATGCGTTAACACCTGCAGAACGTAATACCATCGAAACGGGTGCAATAATACCTGCTGCACTCTTTTTGTCAGAACAATCGCCGCACACCTTTAATAAAGTTCATAACCACGGCACTTGGGCCACTGCTGCGGTTGGCATGAGCGGATATGTACTCGATAAGCCACTTTGGGTTGAACGTGCTTTATACGACTTAAATCTCGCCAAAAAAGGCGGTTTTATGCGTCAGTTGGACGAATTGTTTTCACCAGACGGTTATTACAATGAAGGGCCATATTATCAACGTTATGCATTAATGCCATTTGTGACGTTTGCTAAAGCTATTGAGCAAAACGAACCGCAGCGTAAGATTTTTCAATACCGTGACGGTATTTTACTTAAAGCCATTACCAGCACAGTTGAACTCAGTTATAACCAGCTGTTTTTTCCCCTTAACGATGCGATTAAAAGCAAAGGCATCGACACTATTGAACTCGTCAACGGCGTCGCCATTGCTTATGGTCTCAACGGCGATCCACGTTTATTAGATATTGCACAGCAACAACACAATATTTTATTAACGGGTGATGGGCTTAAAGTTGCACAAGGGTTAGACAATAAACTACAACAGCCCTTTCCATTCGTTTCGACATTATTCCGTGATGGCCAACAAGGTGATGACGGTGCATTAGTGGTTATGCGTCAAGGTAAAGCAACCGACCAAGCCATTGTATTTAAAGCGACTGCGCAAGGTTTAGGTCATGGCCATTTTGATAAGTTAACCTGGCAGTTTTACGATGCTGGTAATGAAATCGTATCCGATTATGGCGCTGCACGTTTTCTAAATGTTGAGGCAAAATTTGGTGGCCGTTATTTACCTGAAAATGAATCATGGGCTAAACAAACCATTGCCCATAACACTTTAATTGTTGACGAGAAAAGTCATTTTAATGGCAAGCTTAAAGCGGCTAACAAAAATAACCCTACATTACACTTCTACTCAGCAAAGCAAGACCTCACCATCGCGTCGGCTTCTATCGATACCGCTTATGATGATGTCGCATTTAAGCGCACTCTCGCCTTAGTCAACGTCAAGCAACGTGATGCGGTAATTGGCATCGATATAATGCGTGTTACAGCTAACAAGCCACATCAATACGACTTACCCGTGCATTATCAAGGGCAATTAATCGATACCAACTTTGACAGACAGGCATCCTTGACTCAATTGTCTGCTTTGGGTACCGAAAATGGTTATCAACATCTATGGTTGTTAGCAACTGCTAACCTAGCCAAAGACAAAGCCGCTAATAAACTGGCTAAAGTCACTTGGTTAAATGATAACGGCCATTTTTATACCCTTAGCACGTTAGTTAATACTAACTTTAACAACGCCACTGACGAGCAAATGTTATTCACCCAATTGGGTGCCAACGATCCGGATATGAACTTACGCCAACAGCAGTCGTTCATTCACCGAGTGAATGCTACTAATCATACTTATATCAGCGTGATGGAGCCACACGGCGAGTACAACCCATCAAAAGAATACACCTTAGAAGCCACCAGCAGTATTGCTGAGCTGATTCATCATCAACAAGCTGATCTAGAAGCGGTGCAAATACGCTTTACCGATGGACAACAATATCTATTAGCAATCAACCACGCAGATATCGCTGTGACTCAAGAAACTCAAAGTGTCATTAGCGTCAATGGGGTGCAATACCCATTTAGCGGACGCGCCGAATTATTAGACATTAAAGAATTCAAGTAACACAAAATTAAAATAAAAAGGAATAAACACCATGCAGCAAAGTGAACATTTTTCATTTGGGGAACAAACAGAAATCGAAGATATTGGCGGAGGGTTAAAGCGCCAAATGCTTGGATTTAATCATGAACTCATGGCAGTAAAGATTTGGTTTGATAAGGGAGCAGAAGGCTATGTGCATGCTCATCGCCATTCACAAGTATCTTATGTGGTAGAAGGTGAGTTTCATGTCAATGTCGATGGCGTGATTAAGGTGCTAACGGCTGGAGACAGCTTCTTTGTGCCACCTCATGTAGACCATGGTGCAGTTTGCCCAACTGGTGGCATTTTAATTGATACCTTTAGCCCGGCTAGAGAAGACTTTGTTGAGGGTTTAGCATGAAAAAAGTCCCCCTTAAATTGAAGCACCTACGTTGGCTTGTTGTCAGCTTAGTGGCACTCGCTACTGTCATTAACTACATCGACCGATCTGCCCTTGCCATTATGTGGCCAGGCATTGCAGAAGATTTAGGTTTAGATAAAAGTGATTATGCCAACATTATTACCGTGTTCATGATCTCATACGCAATTGGTCAGTCTCTATTTGGTAAGATATTTGATGCTATTGGCACGCGCCTAGGTTTTTTACTATCCATTGTAGTGTGGTCGGTCTCAATCGCCCTCCATGCTGTTGCAGCAAGCGTTACCTCATTTGCTATTTTTAGAGCTATGCTCGGGCTAGGTGAAGCGGGTAACTGGCCTGGCGCAACCAAAGCGAATGCAGAATGGTTTCCGATTAAAGAACGCGCCCTAGCACAAGGCATCTTCAATGCTGGAGCGTCTTTAGGTTCGATTATCGCCCCACCATTAATTGCTTTTTTGTATGCCTTTTTAGGATGGCAGGCAACCTTTATCGTCATTGGTAGTTTGGGTATTCTTTGGATTTTACCTTGGTTGATTGTTTATAAATCATCACCAGACTCACACCCGTGGATCACTGAAGAAGAACGCCAACATATCTTAACCGGACAACGATGCACTTCAGAAAAACAACAGGACAAAGAATACGTGCCCACTATGGGACAGTTATTACGCCACCGCCAAACTTGGGGAGTGATTGCAGCACGTTTCTTTATCGACCCTATCTGGTGGTTATTTGTTGCTTGGCTACCATTGTATTTAAACGAAAAATTTGGCTTTGATGTTAAACAAATTGGCGCATTTGCTTGGTTACCTTATGTCGGAGCTGCCATCGGAGCATTATTTGGTGGCTGGTTTAGTGGCCACTTGATGAGCCGAGGCTGGTCGGTGAATAAAGCCCGTCGTAGTGCAATTGTCTTAGGTTGTATGGTTATGCTGCCAGCACTGTTACTGACATCTCTTGCTGCAACGCCTTGGATGGCAATGGGCCTTATAGCACTTATCTTATTTGGTTTTCAAACAGCTATTGGCAACGTTCAAACATTACCAAGTGATTACTTCTCCGGTAAAACTGTCGGAACCTTAGCTGGTATTAGTGGTACATCGGCAGTATTAAGTGTAATTATCACCATCCAATTAGTGCCAATGATGACCAAAGGCGGTGACTATACGCCATTCTTTATTTTAGGTGCGGCGTTAGTTCCATTAGCATTAATTTCGTTGTGGTTAGGCGGAAAAATTGAACCGGTAAAAAGGAAGGCATAACCGTGAAGAGTCTGTATTTATTTGGTGAGTGTATGGTCGAATTACAGCGTGTAACGGCCACCAGTTTACAGCAATCTTTTGCTGGTGACGTTTATAACACTGGGGTTTACCTTAAACGCACCTTTAGCGATATTAGCACCCACCTAGTCACAGCTATTGGCCAAGATAGTTTTAGCCAGGCCATGTTGCAACGCTTTGAAGATGAAAAAATTAATACTGATATGGTCTTTCAAAGCACCGACAAAATTGCTGGTCTGTATGCAATACAAACCGACAGTAAAGGCGAGCGCAGCTTTACATACTGGCGCAACGATTCAGCCGCCAAGCAAATCATGCAATTTATTGATGATGCAGCCATCAGTAAAATATCTCAGGCAGATATGGTGTTTTTTTCGGGCATTTCTTTAGCGGTTATTAATGAAGAAGATCGCGACGCATTTTGGTTACTGATTAAACAATGTAAGCAAGCAGGTGTCAGTATTGTATTTGACCCTAACTACCGCGCAAGAATGTGGCACAGTCCAGACCAAGCAAAGGCGCAGTTTGATATTGCGTTTAGTGTGGCCGATGTCGTACTGCCAGGTGTTGATGACTTTAATCAACTTTACGGTATTAGCTCCGTTGAAGACATTATTGCGTTCTGCCAGCCTTACGACATTAATGAACTGGTGATAAAAAATGGTGAAAACGGCATTAATTATGTAATTAATGGTCAGCAACAGCATTTCTCAATCACACCAGTAACGAATGTTGTCGACACCACATCAGCGGGGGACTCGTTTAATGGGGTGTATTTAGGCGCACGCTTAACTGGCGCAGATATCAGCACAGCGATAAAATTAGCCTCCCAAGCAGCAGGATTTGTGATCCAACATAAAGGCGCCATAGCACCTAAAATTGAGTTTCATCAATTTATTGAACGTCAAAAATTAATCATGCAATAACAGCTAAAGAGTCATCTTTTGTCGCTTTTAAAAAGGCTTGATAACACTGAGTTATCAAGCCTTTTTATTTGTTAAGCAAAAGTAACACATCGCCTGTTGAGCCATTCGTGTTTTAGCTTCAAACCAAGTAATATTACTGAATCATTTCGATAATTTACCCTATTAAAGCAATAAGAAGACATTGAACATGGACTATTTAGCCATCAATAAACACGCATGGAACCAGCGAACCCAAATCCACCTCGACTCAACATTTTACGACTTAGAGGCATTTATCCAAGGTAAGTCATCATTAAACCCCATTGAACTTGAACAAGTCGGTGATGTACACCACAAAAGCCTGTTGCACCTACAATGTCACTTTGGACAAGATAGCTTATCGTGGGCAAGGCTTGGCGCCAATGTCACTGGCGTAGATTTATCAAGCGAATCGATTGCAACTGCAAAAAAGCTGGCTGCTCAATTACACTTACCAGCAACATTCATCAATAATGACATCTATCAATTTGGTGATCACAATGTCGAGCAATATGACATCGTATTCACCTCTTATGGGGTGTTAGCTTGGTTACCCGATTTAACTCGCTGGGCGCAAAACATTGCAGGAGCATTACGTCCAGGCGGTGAATTTCATTTGGTTGAGTTCCACCCTTTTAATGATGTGCTGTGTGGTTATGGCTACTTTCCACAGACACAACCGGATATCGAAGATGAAGTCACCTACACCGAAAACCACAACGACCAAATTGAAACGGTAGTCACTTGGCCGCACCCGATAAGTGAAGTCATTAGCGCACTTATTAGTGCAGGACTCAGTATCGAAGCGTTTAACGAACACCCTTACAGTCCCTACAACTGCGTTGAAGATTTGGAGTTTGTGGTAGGCAAAGGTTACCAGCTGAAACATCAAGACCACCTCATCCCACTTATTTACTCTATTAAAGCAAGCAAAGTGGGATAAGTACTAGCCTGAAGCCTGTTTACAGCGGGCTCAAATATCGGATTTAGTGGATGACTGTTGATGTGTTGAAGGCGGTGCAAATAATATCCGTAAACGTTGTGTTAGCGATAATTGCGCTTGGGTAACATCACCCCACATGTCGCGCCATTCACTAAACGTTACCACTAACGGATTAAAACTGTTTACCGGTTTGGTAATACCGTACACCACAGTTTCATTTTCAGGCTCAAACGTACCAAACATTTTGTCCCATATAATCAGCACACCGGCATAATTTTTGTCGATATATTGTGGGTTGCGCCCATGATGAACACGATGATGGGACGGTGTATTGAAAATCAATTCTAACGGTCCTAACGATTTAATCGCTTGAGTGTGAACAAAGAACTGCAATCCAAGGTTGAGCAACACCGCAAACACCACCCAGTTAGGATCAAAGCCAATCACCACCAGCGGTAACCAAAACAACCACATGCCTGCCAACGGGTACATTAAGCTTTGTCTAAAGGCGGTGCTGAAGTTCATGTTTTCTGAGCTGTGATGCACCACATGTGCAGCCCACATCCAACGGATACGATGGCTAGCGCGATGAAACCAGTAATAACAAAAGTCTTGCGCAATGAGCAATAAACCAAAAGTGAATAATGTCATTTCGATATCAAATAAGCGCCAGCCAAAAAAGTGTAAGTAGATCGTTGCAATCAATAAGCCCGCGATAATATCCGCCACTTGATGCATGCCAGCCAATACAAAATTACACAATACTTCGGCAGGACGATATTGAGCATTACTCGGTAATCGCTGGGCGCGAACACCAAACCACCATTCCAGTAAAATGCAGCCGAAAAAAATCGGGGCTAACACCAGTAATAACCACTCTGGGTGAGCTATCAGTAAATCCATGTCCATATGTTATCCATTTCTATTTATTATTATTGAGTCAATGTTTGTACTAGTGGTTCACTATTTCTGGTTCCTAATCAAAGTGATCTTTTGGCGAAACCCATTTGAGTAAACCGCTTTAATAATCCGTTTTTAATAGGCCGTTTTTAATAATCCGTTGTTAATAGGCCGTTTTTAATAGGCCATAGACTAAAAAGGTCACTAATCTAGTCGACATCGTTAATCGTCATCACCATTTGGCAAAATGATCTTCTGTTAATCCTAGCTGGTTAGTTAACTTATATTGATTACCATTGTTGTCGCAAATCACTCCGCTAAAGTAGCCAATGTATTGTCTAAAGTTGTTTTTTAACCAGATTAAATTGAGCTTTTCGCTGCGTTGATTTAACGGCCTAAAATGCAAATCGACATTGCCATCATTAGTGGTGATATGCCACACATCTTGTTGTGAGTGTCGATTAAAATCAAACTGTGCCCCGCCCAGTATATGGCGTTGGCCATTTATCCACATCACATTTTCTGTTTGACCCGTTTCATTAACGCCAGCGGCTAAATTCAACCCAATAACCCCGGCGTCAGTTTTGGCATTCATTGAAGCCCAGCGCCAACTGGTTTCGCGGCGCATAAACCCAGCCGAAAAATCATAACCTGCAAGCGCATATTGTAAAGGCTGCGGTTCATGATGAATAGTTAATTGCCCTGTTACGGCTAAGCCATTGTGCTTTTGTGTATAGGTCCAACCGTTATAACCCGTTGGGGTACACAAACTGATGGGTAAACTCAACGGCGCAGGTTGAATACGTAAATTGGCTTGTATGTCTGCAAGGTTAATCTCGACTTGCCATTGTCCGTCGACAATATTGATAACAATACCTTTGTGTTTACGGCCAATTTCGGCGCGTCCACGCTTAGGAGAGTCACTTAGCTGGCACCCAAACCCGAATGGCGTTAGCCATTGCGTTTGGGTCAGCTTGTTAGTTTTAATGTCATAAAGGTAGCAAAAACCATTGGCGACATAACGAATATCGGCAATCGCCAGGGCGATAATATAATGAGGAGTGATAATACTAACGAATTGGAATTGTTTAAAATCAAAGTACTTAGCCATTGCCGATGCAGGCTTGTCCATTACCGTCGAATAAGCAAACTGATTAACATTGAGTGAATCAACAATCCCATCAAATATGCCAAACACAGGCTGGCCGTTGACATTAATCAATTTATCAGGAGCCAATTGCGGCTGTTTATGTTGCATTACATTACCTACATCATGTTGTTTATCAAACTTAAGTTACATATCACTAACCTGAATTGATCAGTCATTAATGTCAATAACCAAGTATATGGTTGCCGTATAACCCCATTAAAATGACGTTAAAATGACGTTAAAACCAGATATTAATAAGTGATGACGCCTGCATAACTTGTAATGGGCATCACTCTAGTTCTCTTTATAACAACATAACCTTAGCGATACTGGAAACCCAGACAAATTCTGGTATCATTTATCTACCTTTTACTGGTTATTGTTGTCTCATGAAGTTATTGATCCCTATTTTACTGTCTACATTATTGTTGTCGGCTTGCGCAAGTTATGAACCGACTCATGTTGGTCTTAATCCCACGCTGGGTCCGATTCAGTTACAAACTGAAGTCGATTTCCCTGTACTGGTCGACACCATCGATACTCGCGAAGCAAGCTTTGTGGTGCGCTTTAATGAAGAAGGCAAATCACCAAGATTAGTCAGCGCCAGTGAGCCCATCCGTCAACAGTTGGATACACTGTTCCGTAATGGCATGAACAAAGCCGGTTATGTTATTGACCCTGCCGCACGCAATTCAGTGCAGTTTCAGCTAAATTACTTGTTAGCTGACGTCACGGATACCACGTTCAGTTACGAATCAAAAACACGTTTAGTTATCAATGTATTGGCTAAAAACTCACAACAAGAGTTCACCAAATCCTATAACGCTAATGGCTATTTAAAAGGCCCGTTAAGCCCAGATTTTGCCACTCTTGAATTAGATATCACCAAACTCGTTGATAAGCTCACCACTGAAATTCTTAACGATGAAGAGTTACACCAATTTATTCAACGTTAATCCAACCCGCTTTATCAGGTATTGGCATCGAGAGATGCCAATAAAAAAGGACGTCACATTATGTTGAAATGGTTATCCACTTGCCTACTGTTATTGACCAGCTTAAGTTCCAACGCTGCGGTCGACATTCAAAAAGACACTTTATATCCGCAAGTAGAGTTGGACACCTCTATGGGGAAAATAGTGGTTGAGTTAGATCGCACTCGTGCACCGCTTACCGTAGATAACTTTTTAACCTATGTGGTTAAAGGCGAATATGACAATACTATTTTTCATCGTGTGATTGCCGAATTTGTGGTGCAAGGTGGCGGGTTAACCACTAAATTAGAAGAACGCCCTTCGCTAGAGCCGGTTGTAAATGAGTCCGGTAATGGTTTATCAAACTCCCTTGGCACAATTGCCATGGCTCGAGATAACGATCCTCATTCAGCAACACGTCAGTTTTACTTCAACCTAGGTGACAATAAAAAATTAGACCCTTCTAAACGTCGTTGGGGCTATACTGTTTTTGGCGAAGTGACTCAGGGGATGGATGTATTAGAAGCCATTTCATTGGTACCAACTGAACATAACACCACCCTAAATTGGCCCGATTTTCCGGTTAATACTGTCATGTTGAAAAAAGCGACTCTACTGCCTCGCTAATATCCCACTAATCGCCTATACCTACCGATGGTCATGTTAATGCATGCCATCGGCATTTATGTTGTCTCCAACAATGTCATATTGGCCAGTCTTATCTCAGTCAGTCTTATCTCGGTCAGTCTTATCTCGGTCAATATTATCTCAACCAGTTTTAGCTCGATTAATTGGTCCAAACTTGCTCAATATTGTGACGTCATAAATTGTTACCCTATACATTTTTACTAGCTGATAAATCAACTAAATAGCACTATTGAATGACTGAATCGACACTTTTTTAAGCTTTTGACTATCGACAGCTAAATTAACGTCTATACTCTATTTGACCCATTCACCTAGTTAGCTGCGCAATTCTTCGCAACCGCATTTCGAATATTCAAGGACGCAATTATGATGACGGCTAATGATTTTATTGAAACCAAAGCACCACAACTTGCCTATTTTGGTAAAGCTTTTTTAAATAATCAATTAGATTACAAAGAGATACAGCTCTATATGTGGGATGTACTAGAAGAGTGGCAATTTATATCAAATAATCCCATCCAATTAGCCGAACAACCTAGCGATACCGAGAAAGTGTTTTGGCACTTATTGTATTGCTTCGATCATTGGTCTGGTTGGGCAATTAAAGGCAATCAATACTTACGCCAGCAAGTTCATGAATGTTGCGACTACATTAATATTGGCGGCAATGTGCCACAAAGTTGTATTGGTATCAGACCTTAAGGCGATTATCTTAAATCTGCTCTGAATGCTAATTTAACCTCAAACTGACTGAATAATCTTTTAGAATGGCTTGAACCTAAACCCCTTGCAACATAAGCTAGAGCCATTCTCCTTTATCCAGTTGTCTTATGTCGGTTTTCTTGTCTCGTACCCGTGAAGCGTTATCGGTTTACTACCACAAACGAGTATTTATTTTACTCTTGCTGGGGTTTTCTGCCGGCTTACCATTAATGTTAGTCTTTTCGACCTTAAGTTTTTGGTTACGTGAAGCTGGCATCGACCGAGCGGCGATTGGTTATTTTAGCTGGATAGCACTAACGTATGCATTTAAATGGGCGTGGTCGCCATTAGTCGATCGTATGTCATTGCCCTTTTTTACCCGTTTTTTAGGACGACGACGCGGATGGATGCTGTTCGCACAACTGTGCTTAGTCGGCGCCATACTCGGTATGTCTGTTAGCGATCCAGTGGTCAATCTTGAACGTTTGGCCTTATGCGCCCTACTTTTGGCATTTGCCTCCGCCACCCAAGACATTGTCATTGATGCTTTTCGGATTGAATCCGCCCCTGAAAAAATGCAAGCAGCGCTTGCTGCAGCGTACCAAGTCGGTTATCGCAGTGCGATGATCATCGCAACAGCAGGCGCATTAACCATTGCAGCTTGGGTTTCTCCTGGCGATGATGCTTACAACTTAGAAGCTTGGCAAACAGCTTACTTTGCCATGGCGATGTTAATGGGCATTGGTATCATTACCACGTTATGTGCCAAAGAACCGCAAGTCGATACCAAACAGGCTGACGATAAAGAACGCCTATTAAGAGCCGAGTTTGCTGCCAAATACCCTGCTAAAGTCGCTGGGGCATTAGCCTGGTTATACAGCGCTAGCGTATTGCCTTTTATTGACTTTTTTAAGCGTTATGGCAAAAGCGCTATTCTGATTTTGTTGTTAATCTCGTGCTATCGCATTTCCGATATTGTCATGGGTATTATGGCAAATGTGTTTTATGTTGATATCGGTTTTAGCAAAGAAGAAATCGCTTTTATCAGTAAAGTCTATGGTTTGATCATGACCTTAGTCGGCGCCGCTTTTGGTGGTGTGTTGCTTATGCGTTATGGCACCATGAAAATTCTATTCTTAGGTGCCTTGTTAGTCGCGGTCACTAACCTGTTGTTTGCTTGGCAAGCGTATATTGGCTACAACGTGCCATTTTTAACCTTAGCCATATCGGTAGATAATTTTAGTGCAGGTATCGCAACCGCAGCGTTTATCGCTTATTTGTCCAGTTTAACCAGCAGTGGTTATAGCGCGACACAATATGCGTTATTGTCTTCGATAATGTTACTATTTCCTAAATTTATCGCAGGATTTTCGGGCTTGTATGTTGATGCTTTTGGTTACATCAATTTCTTTATTGCAGCGAGTTTGATTGGCTTTCCGGTGTTGCTATTAGTGGTGTTGGTGAATCGATCGCAAAACCAAGTGATTATTTCCAATGCGGCATCAACAGAGGGATCTATCGATGTGTCGACTGATGTTGGTAAACCACCACTATAGCAACTGTATTACTCTTTTTACGTCATCCCGGTAATGCTTATGAGCCGAGATCTAACTTTTTATCTTTTAGCTGTTATGTTAATTCCAATAATCAATGAAATATAAAAAAGCCGATAGGGTTTCCCTTATCGGCTTTTTTATCTCTGCGCACTTGCCTGTGCAGAATTTATCACTTCAGGATTAGTCTCTGAAGTTGTCGAACTGGAATGGTTGTCCGAGTTCTGATTCTTTGGCTAGACGCATGACCGCTTGTAGGTCATCGCGCTTTTTGCCAGTGATGCGTACTGAGTCGCCTTGAATAGCGGCTTGCACTTTAAGCTTGCTGTCTTTGATGGCTTTAACTAGCTTTTTAGCAATCAGTGAATCGATACCTTGCTTAAAATTAACTTTTAAACTGAAGGTTTTGCCACTGTGAACCGCTTTATCATCGACTTCCATTGACGACGGATCGACGTTGCGTTTACTCAACTGAATACGCAAAATATCAACGAGCTGCTTACAAATAAAATCATCTTCCGCTTTTAGCGTGACAACGTTGTCTTTGTATTCAATTTCAATTTCTTTACCACGTAAATCAAATCGGCTAGCCACTTCACGGCGAGAGTTTTCTACCGCGTTACGTAATTCTTCTTCATCAACTTCCGACACAATATCCATAGATGGCATGTTGCTTTCCTCTTTGATTCATCACATTTATATACGGCTATTTTACACTAGGAGTCATTAACAGGATAGTGGAGTACAACTTAGGCTCTATTAAACCGATTATCGTGCGCTAATATCCCATTGATTAACAAAATATCATTAACCAGCTATTTTAAATGATATTGTAGTTAAAACGCCCATTCTATTGAGTTTTACGACTATGGGTTTGTCATTATCGATAGTAAAAACGGCCCTTTTTGAACAATTGTTACTTTCTATAGAGGTTAATTAGTGACAATTTTAAACAGGTTTCTTATTATTAGCGATATTCTCATTTCACAAGGCTGATGTTACGCTCGTGATCACTTATAAAAACATTTTTAAACTTGCGTTAGTTGTTGCTGTGATAGTGACTAGCTATCTTGTTTTTTCAAAACCAAGTTACCCGCAAACGTTCGCCCATATGGATAAAGTGGGCCATTTAGGCAGTTTTTTAGCCCTTTCATATCTAGCACATTACGCTTTTAAACCGCGTTGGTATTTTTTGTGTACCTCTTTGGCAGCCTATGCAGTGTTAATTGAATTGATTCAATCTCGCTTACCTTATCGCAGTGCATCAGCTGCCGATGTTATTGCCGATTTTGTCGGGATTGCATTATTTTACTTATTGCACTTTTCTATCAATAAGTACCGTAAATTAAAAGCGAATCGTTAATACCTCATGGTAAAAACATCAGCGTTGCCAGCGTCATCCACACACGACAATAATGCTCTCATTGCCGTTTTAGGTGCAGGTGCGATTGGGCAATTGATGTATCATAAATTGAGTGTTAATACCCAAGAAGCTCAAGTAAACGAGGTGATGTTGATTGGCAGAGATAAGCAGACTCGCCATCAACAATTGCGTTTTATTGACCACACCCAACACACCCATGAAGCATTAGCGACTATATTGGGAACAGATGATAACCGCTTAGCGCGAGTTGAATTACTGTTTGTGTGTGTTAAAGCCTATCAAGTCGAGCAAGCGCTTTTACCTTTATTACCGAAACTGTCGCCTCAATGCCATATTGTATTACTGCATAATGGTTTAGGCCCGCACTTACCTGTTGCTGCAGCCCTTATGCGGTATAAGGATATGGGCTTAACCTTAGGCACCACTTCACAAGCGGCGTTGAAGTTAAGCCCGTGGCAGGTGAAGTACAGTGGTTTGGGTGTGACTCAGCTAGGTCATTATTGTGGCTCTGCTATGTCGACAGCGTTAAAGATGCGCATATCTCGTCTACATAGTGACAACCAACCGATTGAGTGGCATCAACCTGTATTACCAGTCTTGTGGCAAAAGCTGGCCATTAATGCAGTAATAAACCCGTTAACTGTGTTAAATCAATGTGCTAATGGTCAATTGGCAGCAACAGAATATCAATCACAGATCAGTGCCATTATCGATGAGCTAGTAGAAGTGGCTAAATATGATGGCATCATATTAGATAAGGCAGCTGTCAAAGCGCGGGTTTATCAGGTGATTGAGTTAACCTCGGCAAACTTCTCATCTATGTATCAAGATGTCGCCCACAGCAGACCGACTGAAATTAACGAGATAAATGGCTACATTTGCCAGCAAGCCAAGGCGCTTCATCTTAATGTGCCCAATAATCAATATCTCGTCGACAAGGTTTTGCAATTGAGTAAATCTTGAATGCGATGCTATCACTCGCCTCAATTCAATTTAAATCATCGAGTAAGTCAGCCCAAATCAAAATATTTGAACTGATAATTATTCGCTACTGGATTTAGCTCCACATGACCAAAACAGCTGCTATCGCGATTAAAATCAAACCCGCTACATCGTTAATTTTAACTTTATCTTTAAGCCAAAAAACAGCGATCATCAAAGTAAAAAACACCTCAATCTGGCCGAGTGTTTTGACATAAGGCACAGCCTGCAACGACATTGCGCTAAACCAACCAATTGAACCGATGCAACTGGTGATACTAATTGATAAGGTTAATGTGGGTCGTTGCCACAACGCCGCTAAAGTCGATTTATCTTTTGCCAGCAAATAACCAATGAGCACGATGGTTTGTAAACCAATAACCCACAGTAATACCCATGCTGCACGATGCGTAAACGGCCCTTGCAGAGTTAAACTTGCTTCGCGTACCCATAGGGAAGTCAACGCAAAAGCACTGCCACACGCAAGCCCTAACAAGACTGTTTTAACTGAGAGCTGTTTAAAACCTTGTTTGCTGCTTAACAACATTATTGCTAAGCCGCCAATAACAACGCCTATCCAGCCTAATAGGGATAATTGAGTGCCGAAAAATAGCACCCCAAGTATTGCAGCGACTAATGCTTCACTTTTAGCCAGCCCGGCACCAATGGCAAAGTTTTGCATTTTAAACAGTTTAACCATCAAGCCTGTTGCTAGAATTTGCATCGATGATGCACCAATCACAAAGCCCCAAAATGTCCCTGTAAACTCAGGTAATGCACTAGGTTGATATTGATGTAAACCATACAGATAACACGCAGCAATAGGGCCGGCCCAAATGAATCGAGCCAAGGTAACACCTGCAACACTGACTTCTTTACTGAGTTTGCTTTGAAATGCATTGCGCCACGCCTGCATAAACGCAGCGAGGAAGGTAAACATGATCCACATAATTAACTATTGCTCATTACATAAAAAAGCCCTGAAACTTGGTAAAAAGTCAGGGCTTATACAAGGGCAATTAGATTACTGTTTACGACCATTAAAAGACACTGATTAAATGCCTAATTGATTAAAAATCAACTTACCGCTGTTTCAGTCTTTCAGTGTCATTGATGGCTTACTTGCTGGTATCAATAAACTCAAAAGATTTAACCAATTCATCAACCGCTTTCATCTGCGTTAGGTATTTCTCTAATAAATGCAGTGGTAGCGCACATGGGCCATCGCATTTTGCATTATCAGGATCGGGATGGGCTTCAATAAATAGACCCGCTAAACCTAATGCCATACCACTACGAGCAAGCTCGGTTGCTTGTGCACGACGTCCACCAGCAGAATCTGCTCGTCCACCAGGGCGTTGTAGTGCATGAGTGGCATCAAATATTACCGGATAACCGGTTTGTTTCATTTCGTCCATGCCTAGCATGTCTACAACGAGGTTGTTGTAACCAAAACTACTGCCACGTTCACATAAAATAATATTGTCATTACCGGCTTCGTTAAACTTGGTAATGATGTGACGCATTTCGTGTGGCGCTAGAAACTGCGGTTTTTTCACATTGATCACTGCACCGGTTTTCGCCATTGCCACTACAAGATCAGTTTGGCGTGCTAAAAATGCAGGCAACTGAATAATATCGACAACTTCTGCAACTGGCGCACACTGATGAATTTCATGCACATCGGTTATCATAGGTACGTTAAAGGTTGATTTTATTTCTTCAAAAATACGTAAACCTTCTTCCATACCAGGGCCACGGTATGAGTTAACCGATGAACGATTGGCTTTATCAAAAGACGCTTTAAACACATATGGAATGCCAAGCTTTTGGGTCACTTCCACATAATGCTCGGCAATCGACATCGCTAAATCGCGCGACTCAAGCACATTCATACCACCAAATAACACGAACGGCTTATCGTTAGCGACTTGAACGTTATTAGATAACTGAATAATTTTTTGATCCATTTGATCCTCTTAGCGCATTACGCTGCAACAATTTGTAATAACTGACCACATAGCCATGCCATGTAAGTACCTAATGCATAACCGAATACTGCCAACAACACCCCTACAGGTGCTAATGCTGGATGGAATGCAGCAGCCACCACTGGCGCCGATGCAGCTCCGCCCACGTTTGCCTGGCTGCCCACTGCCATATAAAACAATGGCGCTTTAATGAGTTTAGCAACCAATAACATTAATCCTGCATGCACTAACATCCACACGATACCGATTAAGAAATAAATCGGCGTATCCATGACTTTAGATACATCCATATGCAAACCTATGGTTGCAACGAGAATGTATAAAAATGCCGAGGCGATTTTAGATGCGCCAGAGGCTTCAAGATGACGCACAGGGCTAAATGAAAGTCCTAAGCCAATAGTAGTCACAATTACCACTAACCAGAAGAATTTAGAGGTTAAACTGTAATCTTCGGTCCACGGATAGTTGGCTTCAAAGAATGGCCCCAAGAAATCTGCCGCAAAATGGGCAAAACCTGTTACCCCAAACCCAACAGCCACAATTAACATGATGTCGCGAAGTGATGGAATACGTGAATTCTCGGCGTGGTACTTTTCTACTTTCTCTTTTAGCGCTTCAATTGCCGTGGTGTCTGCACCCGTTCTGGCATCAATCTCTTTAGCTTTTGATGCCATAAACAGCAGTACTGCCATCCAGATATTGGCCACGATGACATCTACCGTAACCATTACCGAGAATATCTCACCACCGACCGAATAAATCTCTTTCATCGCGGCTTGGTTAGCACCACCACCAATCCAACTTCCCGCTAAGGTTGTCATGCCGCGCCATACGGCGTCAGGACCATTACCACCTAGTAGTGATGGATCAATCATTGATACGCTTAATAGCGCAATCGGTCCGCCAATAACAATCCCCAGCGTGCCGGTTAAAAACATTATCACCGCTTTAGGGCCTAAACTAAGAATGGCTTTTAAATCGACACTTAAAATCAATAACACTAAACACGCAGGCAATAAATACCGCGAAGCAACAAAATACAGTTGTGACGCATGACCATCGATCACACCAAAAGTGTTTAATAATGAAGGTAAGAAATAGCACAGTAGTAATGCTGGGATGTATTTATAGAATTTTTGCCAAAACGGATGGGTAGATGAACTAGTGTAAAAAACAAAACCTAAAATAACGGCGAGTATACCCAGTGCGGTGGCATCATTGCTCACCATTGCTGACGTTGTCATGCAGTGTTCTCCCTTACAAATACATTATATTTTTTGTTGTTATTGTGATTGTTATTGCGAAAATCAATGGTGATTAAAATCGCATGATTTCGCAGCAGAGCTTTTAAAACTGAGCTTGCTGGCGCCCGACTTGCGAACTAAAGCCACTTTGAGTTAACCCAAAGCAGCCTGTTCGGCAGGTAATATCACATCATTAATGATAAACCTGCATATGTTGACTGAGTTCCTTTAATTGAATCTTAACCAGTTCAATCACCGGATCATGCGGACTCAAATCAATGAAGTGTTGTAAATCAGACATGGCCACTTTAATGCAACCTAATTGCTGCGCAATAAACGCTCGCTCGCGATTAAGATGTACATCATCTGGATGCCATTGTAATAATAAATTACAGCATTCCATTGCCTGTTCAAATTTATGACTGACAATACAACCCGCTTTTAGCTCATGTAACATGCGGCTAATTAATCGTTTTAGCGTAGCTGTTTTTAGATGACTCGGCTTTAATTTAGCCGCATTACCCAATTCACCACGTACAAATGCATGCAACTGATGACGGCTAAGCTCTTCACCTGTAAGCGGATCATGATATCTAATAACATCATTCACTTGGCTTTTTAATACCGTATTACCGGGTAATAAAACCGCCTCGAGTGTTAAGTCGAGTTGCTTAGCCAATAAAATGAGTAATATTGATAACGTGGTGCTGTTACCTTGACGCTTTAACACGCAATAGCTTAAATCTGCCGCCTCAACACTAAAATAGTCATCGCGAGCACAAAAGCCTAAATCATTGTAAAACCACTTAAACAGACCTTCAAGCCGTGCTTGTTGGTCAACAACATAGTGACTCAATACCGAACCAGCCATTTCATACCATGCCCACATAGCAGGTTTAGAGGTTGAAAAGCCAAGATGTTCAGAGAGTTCAAATGCAGTTTCAGGTATCGAAACTGCATCATCAAGATGATATTTTGCCATTAAAAACCAATTAACCCATGAATACGACTTGTTTAAAATGAGCCAGTTTGGCCGCTAACACTACCCAACCTATTGCACCGATAAAAGCAAAAAACTTAAACAGTTTATTACGGTTAGATTTAAGTGCCATGATGCCTAAAGCAATGTATGCCGCAACACAGATGATTTTTTCTGTCATCCATGGATCAACAAAAGGATATTGTTTGATCATAAAGCAAAGAGTGAAGCCTGATAGTAATAAAAAGGTATCAATAACATGTGGCGCCACTTTAACAAACTTTTTTTCCATAATAGGAGACTGACGTAAATGCAAAACAAAACGCACGATAAAAAAGATCACACTCATGGCAACTAGCATCATGTGAGTATGCTTTACCGCTGGATATAAACTGTAAAATGTTTCCATTAATTAAGTCTCATTAAAAAGGTCAAAATAAAAGGTGGCTAGTCTACTCTATCAACCAGCCACATACCAATATCACGATGAGTGTTATTTACTTAGAAGGGAAACGCCGAGTAAGACAGGATTATCAATCAGCCCATTGTCCTAGCGTACATCGATCATTGCTGCCAAAGTCTCGCACTGTGGCGACATTTTGATAACCCAGCTCAATCAGTTTTTCACGAACTTTGATTGCCTGCTCATAGCCATGCTCAAGCAATAAGTAACCACCGGGAAGTAAATGAGCCCGTGCTTGCTCTGCAATGTAATACAAATCAGCATAACCTTCATTGCCTGCGGTGAGTGCACTTTGCGGTTCAAAGCGAACATCGCCTAAATGAAGATGCTCATCGGCTTCATCAATGTAAGGAGGATTAGACACAATTAAATCAAAATCGCGCTGCTCTACCGCTGAAAACCAGTCCGACTGGATAATTTCGACTTCGGTTAAATTAAGATTACCGCGATTAGCTTTAGCAAGCTCGACAGCCTCAGGCACATTATCAATGGCAGTAATTCGCCATTTTGGCCGCTCAGACGCTAGAGCCAATGCAATGGCCCCCGTTCCGGTACCTAAATCCAATACTTTGGCATTGTGACGCACAGATAAGTTCAGTGCAGTCTCTACTAAAATTTCAGTATCAGGCCGTGGAATAAGGGTGGAGTCGTTGACAATGAAGGGTAATGACCAAAACTCTCGCTCACCAATAATATGCGCAACCGGAGTGCCACTTTGACGCTTAGTAATCATCTGACTATAAGCTTTAAATTGCTCACTGGTCAGCTGCCGCTCAGGCCAAGTGTATAAAAAACTGCGATTTTTATTCATACAATGCAATAGCAATGCCTCTGCATCCACATGTGCAGATTCAGAGGTTGCAGCTAATTGTGAATAAGCCCATTGCAGGGCTTCAGCAATTGTTGAATACGAAGACTGAGTCAAGAGCACTCCTTAATCGTCAGCTAACGCTGCAAGCATGTCTGCTTGATGTTCTAGCATGATAGGTTCAAGCAAGACATTTAAATCGCCTTCCATGACTTCATTCAAGCGATATAGCGTTAAGTTGATACGATGATCACTTACGCGACCTTGTGGGTAATTGTACGTTCTAATACGTTCAGAACGATCACCACTGGCCACTAAACTACGGCGGGTTGTTTCTTCAGCGCTACGTCTTTTTTCATCTTCAACCGCTTGAATACGCGCTGCCAATACACTCATCGCTTGGGCACGGTTTTTATGTTGTGAACGCTGATCCTGACACTCAACAATAATGCCCGATGGAATATGGGTAATACGAATAGCAGAATCGGTTTTGTTAACGTGCTGACCACCCGCACCAGAGGCGCGGAATGTATCCACTTTTAAGTCTGCTGCATTAATCGAAATCGCTTCAGCCTCTGGTACTTCATGCAATACCACAACAGTACAAGCAGAAGTATGCACACGACCTTGAGATTCGGTTTCAGGCACACGTTGAACGCGATGTCCGCCTGACTCAAACTTTAATTTACCGTAAGCACCGTCACCACTGATTTTAACAATGATTTCTTTAAAGCCGCCATGCTCGCCTTCGTTGACATTCATCACTTCCATTTGCCAACGGTTGGCTTCACAGTAACGAGAATACATACGGTATAAGTCGCCAGCAAAAATAGCCGCTTCATCACCACCAGCACCGGCGCGAATTTCAAGAAACGCGTTGGTGTCATCGTTAGGGTCTGTTGGCAATAGTAAAACTTGTAATTCATCTTCAAGCTTTTCTAGCACTTGCTTTGACTGCTTATACTCATCTTGCGCCATTTCGCGCATTTCAAGATCGTCTTCTTCAAGCATCTCTTTGGCGTAGTCGAAATCTTTTTGAGCTTGTTGAAATGCCTTAAAGCTACTCACAACATCTTCAAGTTGAGAATATTCTTTTGATAATCCACGAAAACGGTCTTGATCCGAAATCACGGTAGCATCACTGAGTAACGCTAATACTTCTTCATTACGTTCGAGCAAGCCTTCAAGCTTGCGGATAACGGATTCTTTCATTTAGCTCGCTAACCTTAGTTTTTATCTAAACCAAGCGCAGTTCTTAATTGGCCTAACGTATTCAAATCACCTTGGCGGCTTGCTGAAGTGAGCGCTTGTGTAGGTGAATGTATCAAACGATTGGTCAGCCTGTTAGCTAACTCAAGTATCACTTGTTCACTATCACTGCCTTGAGATAATTTATTCAAGGCACGTTCAACTAATTCATCTTTAATAGCCAAGCTCTGGCTGCGATATTCGCGAATACTGTCGACTGACTCTAAAGACCTAATCCACTCCATAAATAAGTGTGATTGATCTTCAGTAATTAATTCTGCTTGCTCGGCGGCTTCTTTACGTGAAGCCATGTTCTGTTCAATTATGCTATGCAGATCGTCTACAGTATAAAGGAATGCGTCGTCTAACTCACCGACTTCTGCTTCAATATCTCTTGGAACTGCAATATCCACCAACAACATAGGTTGGTGACGACGCTGTTTTAGCGCTTTTTCGACCATACCTTTACCTAAAATAGGCAAAGGGCTGGCGGTAGAGGATATCACGATATCGGCTTTAGCGAGAAAGTCTGGTATTTGTTCTAAGGTAATTGCGGTCGCATTAAACTCTTCACACATGGCTTGAGCACGTTCAATCGTGCGATTTGCCACCACCATAGAAGCAACACCATTATCTTTAAGGTGCTTAGCGACTAATTCAATGGTTTCTCCAGCACCAATGAGTAACACCTTAGTGGTGCTCAACGATGAGAAAATATGTTTGGCCATGCTGACAGCGGCAAAGGCAACAGAAACCGCGGCGGCACCGATTTCAGTGTCAGTACGCACTTTTTTAGCCACTGAGAAAGTATTTTGAAATAAACGATCGATGGTTAATGCAATAGTGCCTGCTTCTTTGGCTTTCACAAACGCTTGTTTGACCTGTCCCAAAATTTGCGGTTCGCCTAGCACCAGAGAATCTAAACCTGACGCTACCCGCATTAAATGTTTGACAGCAACTTGTTCTTCATAGGCGTAGATACACGGCATTAAATCGCTATGATCTAAACCATGATAATCTTCTAACCATTCAATAATGTCTTCCTTTTCAGCATTATTGCAATATAGCTCAGTTCGGTTACAGGTAGACACAATAACAGCCTCACCCGTGCGGGTGCGACTGGCCAAGCTTTTCATGGCATCATGAATGCGGTCTGGAGAGAAAGCGACTTTTTCACGCAAATCTACCGTGGCGGTTTTATGGTTTATCCCGATTATTACTAGGCTCATTAGACGGTATCAAGTTCTTTTCGGTGACGTTAATTAGGCTATTCTACTGAATTGGACCAACTAAAAACACAATTGGCTTAACAAAACCGAATAAATGTCTAAATTTTTATTTATTGATCACATATCTATTGTGCAAACCATTACATTAATATCACATTAATTTTGGCAAAAGCATTTTTACATAATGGCTTAAGCCCAGTATCATAAGATCATCTTAAGCAACCGCTAGGCAATCCATTGCGTTTATCTGCATCTTTATTTCATACTGCTCTCATTACCGTGTTGCTTGTCTTAGCCGGTTGTAGTGTCACTCCATCTGATGATTTCACCCCTATCGATGTGACCAACGCAGCTCAAGCCAAAGCATGGGAACTTCAAGGCAAAATTGCCGTCAAGACATCGCAAGACAAATTCAGCACCAATTTGTATTGGCTACATCAACCTAAAGCAAATGATTTACGCCTAACAACGGTATTAGGCACTACAGTATTAACCCTTAAGACAAATCAAGGTATGGCGACACTTGAAGTTGACGGCAAAACCTATCGTGACAGTAATGCACAAGATTTACTGACAGGTATTAGCGGATGGTCAATCCCGCTTGATAGCCTTCCTTTATGGATTACCGGCCAAATTGGCAGCAATGATAAAATTGTCAGCTATAATCCTGATGGCACAATTAAACAATTAATCAGTCACGACTCTGAAGCCAATTGGGTAGTCAGTTTTCTCGGTTGGCAACAACAAAGCGGCGCGCTTGTGCCTAGGTTGTTGAAGGTTGAGCGTGAGAATGTACAAATAAAAATTCAAACTAATCAATGGACAGCGGTAGCAGCCAAAACTAAATAACGTTAAATATTCAGTGCTGGCTAATCAACAAGGTAGTGAACAAAAACATGACATCGACGAAATCACGCAAATCAGCGGTATCCAAAAGTTGGCCTGCTCCTGCAAAACTGAATTTATTTTTACATGTAACTGGCCAACGAGCCGATGGCTATCACGAATTACAAACACTATTTCAATTTATTGACCATTGTGACTACCTTGATTTTCATATCACAGACACACCAGATTTAATTCTCCATTCTACGATGTCCGATTCTGTCGCTAACAGCGATAACTTAATTCTTAAGGCCGCAAAATCACTTAAGCGTTACGCCCAATATCAAGGCGGTGCGCATATTTGGTTAGAAAAATTATTACCTATGGGTGGTGGTTTAGGCGGCGGTTCATCTGATGCGGCAACTACATTAGTGGCGCTAAATGCCTTATGGAAAACCAATGTTTCACCCAGTAAACTGGCTGAAATTGGCTTAACGCTTGGTGCGGATGTCCCTGTTTTTATTAATGGTTTATCTGCGTTTGCCGAAGGTGTAGGTGAGAAGCTAATCACAGTACATCCACCCGAGTCATGGTATTTAGTTATTGTCCCTGATGTACATGTGTCAACCCAGGATGTTTTTCAACATCCTGATTTGCCACGTAACACACCAAAATTGGATATGAGTAGTTTAATGACTCAACAATGGAGCAATGATTGTCAGAAACTGGTCACAACTAAGCACCCTCAAGTTGCCAATGCCTTAAGCTGGCTGGTAGAATATGCGCCGTCGAGAATGACCGGAACAGGTGCATGCGTGTTCGGGGAATTTACACATTCGCAACAAGCCCTTGACGCTTTAGCCAAATTACCGGCTGATATGCGAGGTTTTGTCGCAAAAGGGATGAACAAGTCGCCATTACAAATACGACTTGAGCAGCTCTAACAACATTATTTCTTCTGGGTCAGTTTTGAGTGACAACACGTAAAATTGATCTAGCCTTTAATCGTAAAGCAAACACCTGAGGTTCATAAAGTGCCCGACATCAAGCTCTTTGCTGGTAACGCTACCCCAAATCTAGCCGCCAAGATAGCCGACCGTTTATTTTGCAAACTTGGCGACGCAGTTGTAGGCCGTTTCAGCGACGGTGAAATCAGTGTTCAAATAAACGAGAATGTACGTGGTGCGGATGTGTTCATCATCCAATCTACTTGCGCACCAACTAACGATAATCTCATGGAGCTTATTGTAATGGTTGACGCGCTACGTCGTGCATCAGCGGGTCGTATTACTGCCGTTATTCCGTACTTTGGTTATGCTCGTCAAGACCGCCGTGTACGCAGTGCACGTGTACCCATTACCGCAAAAGTTGTTGCAGATTTCTTGTCAAGCGTGGGTGTTGACCGCGTATTGACTTGTGACTTACATGCTGAGCAAATTCAAGGTTTCTTTGATGTCCCTGTTGATAACGTGTTCGGTAGCCCTGTGTTACTTGAAGACATGTTGGCAAAGAAATTAGAAAATCCTGTTGTTGTGTCTCCTGATATTGGCGGTGTAGTTCGTGCTCGTGCAGTTGCCAAGCTATTAGATGATTCTGACCTTGCGATTATCGATAAGCGTCGTCCACAAGCTAACGTTGCCCAAGTAATGCATATTATTGGTGATGTTCAAGGCCGTGATTGCATCATCGTTGATGACATGATCGACACGGGTGGCACCTTATGTAAAGCTGCTGAAGCATTAAAAGAACATGGCGCTAACCGCGTGTTCGCTTATGCTACTCATCCGGTATTCTCAGGCAATGCTGCTGAAAATATTGCTAATTCTGTTATCGATGAAGTTATCGTGACAGACACGGTGCCATTAAGCCCTGAAATGCTGAAAGTGGCTAAAGTGACCCAGCTAACGATGTCTGCAGTATTAGCTGAAGCGATTCGTCGCGTTAGCAACGAAGAGTCAATCTCTGCGATGTTCCGCCACTAATCATCTTTAGTGAGTGAAACAACTAAACGCACTCTTACGAGTGCGTTTTTGTTTGGTTAAACCTCGCAAAAATACTTTATATAAGTTACTTGAGAAATAAGCCGAACCACCATTACCAGATGTTTGTCAGTATTGAATGGCAGATGTCTAACATTATCCGTCAAATCATTCTACAACCTTCAAGCATTCAACTCATAAGTGCATTTATTGATTGAATCAATAGCATCATCTCATCGTCCGCTTCCAAACCCAAAAACCAGACTCATCTATGCAGTCATGCTTTGCATGACTGCATTCGACTCTAGCGGATGCTGAGAATGTGCAGAATAGAATGCCTTTTGAGTGTGTAAAAAAGTATTGCCCGCAGTGATACCGGTTTGATAATCATGGCGTAAGCCCATATCTGTGCTACCCAACAATTTGCTTTGCAGATCATCATCAGCAAAAATTTGAATGATCTCGACATCATCTGGTGGATTGGCGATAAACGCGAGCTCTTGTTCGTAAGCATGTTCATGCTGAACCAAGTAATCTATGGTTTTGGGACAATAACCTGACACACAAATCCATGATTTTAATTTATGCACCCAAGCAGACTGTGCATGAAAATCTGCATTAACAGTACGAATTACCACTATTTTTCTCGCACCACGGCGATATGCTTCACGAACCGGTAACGGCGCAGCCAGTCCACCATCAAGATAAAAGTCCGCTTGAGGGTAATCATCGTCGGTCTGAACTTGATTAGCTGCACTGGCGGTTAACCAGGGCGCAAGTTTAACCCCCTGTTTATATAGAAAGGGTAATGCACTTGAGGCTTTAAGCAATTCGCGCCAGTGGTCATTATCACCATTTGGGCGTAAGAAATAACCTTGTCGGTCGCGTGAATTAGTTGCGGTGATCAATAACTCGCGTTGTCCCAAAGATTTCGCTGCTGCGGTAAAGTCTAAGGCAAAACTACCTTGAGTCGTTTTATCAAAGTACCAGTCCAAATCGACAACATTTCCGCCAACTAACCCTCGGCCCAGTTGGTAAAATCGCTTATGTCGTGATAACCCACGGATTAATCGTTTGGCATAGCCTTTTTGGCGAGATAAAAAACTCGTGAGATTTTGTGAACCAGCAGATGTGCCTATGAATAAATCAAAGGGATCAAAATCATTATCTAACCACGCATCTAAAACACCAGCAGTGAATATCCCTCGCTGCCCACCACCTTCAGCAATCAGTGCCATCTTGGGTTGTGATGCTTCATAAGGGTTCGTTAATGGTGTTGGTGTTAGGACGTTCATGATAAGCCTTTCTAAAAATATTCACTGCATAAGACAAGTCTAAACAACAGTAAGTAAAATAGATAACCGATAGAATCAATCGCGTTGATAGGAAAATACTATTGGTAAACAATACCGATTGTATTAATTATCTGCTTATTCAGAGTAACTTGATAGCAGATGGGATAAGGCTAAGGGGTGATTTTCTTTGAGCAGTATTAACATCAACAGGCTTCAATATGCTCAAAACATTTTGCTGAAAACATTTTGCTGAAAAAGAATAGCAAAAAGCCCGTCTATAAGACGGGCTTTTTAGAATTTGGCTGGGATACAAGGATTCGAACCTTGGAATGCTGAGATCAAAACCCAGTGCCTTACCGCTTGGCGATATCCCAATAGTATTTTTTAAACAGATATGAAGAACAATTGTGGCTAAAATTTGATGGTACGGAAAGAGAGACTTGAACTCTCACACCTCGCGGCACCAGAACCTAAATCTGGCGTGTCTACCAATTCCACCATTCCCGCATCAAATTTTAACTTAGAGTATACTCTTTTTATTTCAGAGTAAACTTTGCTTTACCAGCTAACGTAAGTACAACTCACTCTACCCAGTAAATATGGTAGCAATGGCGGGACTTGAACCTGCGACCCCAGCATTATGAGTGCTGTGCTCTAACCAGCTGAGCTACATTGCCAAAGATGGCTGGGATACAAGGATTCGAACCTTGGAATGCTGAGATCAAAACCCAGTGCCTTACCGCTTGGCGATATCCCAATAATCTTGTCTAACTTTATAAATGGCTGGGATACAAGGATTCGAACCTTGGAATGCTGAGATCAAAACCCAGTGCCTTACCGCTTGGCGATATCCCAATCAAACTTTTTGAAACATCCGCTTAAGCCAATATTTCTAATAAATGGTACGGAAGGAGAGACTTGAACTCTCACACCTTGCGGCACCAGAACCTAAATCTGGCGTGTCTACCAATTCCACCACTCCCGCACAACACTCTAGTTTAACATCTTGAGCAGATGGGTAAGAAATAGATGGTAGCAATAGCGGGACTTGAACCTGCGACCCCAGCATTATGAGTGCTGTGCTCTAACCAGCTGAGCTATATTGCCACTATTTCTTGCTATCCCTCTTGGTGAGGAACGGGGCGTATTATGCTTATTCAGGTTATCTAGGTCAACTGGTTTTTTTCGCTATTTTCATCAATTCGACTTGTTCGGCTATAACTTCACCAAACTGAATGCCGAATCGACAAAATAAACCCAATTAACACACCTTAAACACCTTTACGCCCCATTTTAATTTCTAATTAACGTAAGTGACACTTATACGTTAAATAAGAAATGCATTACATCGCCATCTTTAACGATGTATGTTTTACCTTCAACACGTAATTTACCCGCATCTTTGGCGCCAGCTTCACCTTTGTAGGTAATAAAATCTTGATATGCCATAACCTGTGCACGAATAAAGCCACGTTCAAAGTCGGTATGGATTACGCCAGCAGCTTGTGGGGCAGAAGCACCAACAGGTACTGTCCATGCGCGAACTTCTTTTACACCTGCAGTAAAGTACGTTTGCAGATTCAGTAATTCGTAACCTGCACGAATTACGCGGTCTAAGCCAGACTCTTCTAAACCAAGGTCAGCCATAAACTCTGCGCGGTCATCTGCTTCCATTTCTGCTAATTCAGATTCAATAGCAGCACATACAGGCACAACGATAGCATTTTCTGTAGCGGCAATAGCACGAACAACATCTAAATGAGGGTTGTTTTCGAAACCATCATCGGCAACGTTAGCAATGTACATTGTTGGTTTAATCGTTAAGAAGTTAAGGTAAGCAACGGCTGCTAACTCTTCTTTAGTTAATTCCAACGAACGCAACATTTGGCCTTCATTTAACAATGGACGCATTTTTTCAAGTACAGCGACTTCAAATTTTGCATCACCGTCGCCGCCTTTAGCACGTTTAGCTTGACGAAAAATAGCGCGCTCACATGCGTCTAAGTCTGCTAGAGCTAGCTCAGTATTAATGACTTCAATATCGCCAGCTGGGTCAATTTTATTCGCTACGTGAACAATGTTCGGATCTTCAAAACAGCGTACTACATGACCAATTGCATCAGTTTCACGAATGTTAGCTAAAAACTTGTTACCTAAGCCTTCACCTTTCGATGCACCAGCGACTAGACCAGCGATATCAACGAACTCCATAGAAGTAGGTAAAATACGTTGAGGTTTAACAATAGCAGCTAACGCATCAAGACGTGCATCTGGTACCGGTACCACACCCGTGTTTGGCTCAATAGTGCAAAACGGAAAGTTTGCCGCTTCAATACCCGCTTGTGTTAACGCATTAAACAACGTTGACTTACCCACGTTTGGCAGACCAACAATGCCGCATTTAAAACCCATATGCTTACCTTTATATATGTAGAGTTATCCCATTGGATAATGATGTCGAAAGGGTGTTAAAACAAAACTCGCTTGGCTTATTCTGCTTTGAACGAATGTAATCTATGCATGGCTTTCGCCATGTCTTGGTTAAATAAAATCTCGGTTGAACGAACCGCTTCATCAATCGCGGCGTTTATTCGCTCTTGCTCTATCGTTGGTGCCCTGCCAAGTACGTAGCCGCTGACTTTATTTTTATCGCCTGGATGGCCAATGCCAATGCGCAAACGATGAAAGTTTTTGTCGTTACCTAAACTGGCAATAATGTCTTTTAAACCATTATGACCGCCATGGCCACCGCCCAACTTGAATTTAGCCACACCAGGATCCATATCCAGCTCATCATGGGCGACTAAGATTTCCTCGGGCAAAATGCGGAAAAAATTGGCTAACGCTGCAACCGACTTACCACTTAAGTTCATATAAGTTGTCGGGATCAGTAAACGAACATCCCTGCCATGCAACGTTGCACGGGCTGTGACACCAAAATATTTACTCTCTGCAACCAAAGGGACATTACATATACGCGCTAATTCTTGCACGTACCATGCACCAGCATTATGGCGAGTTTGTGCGTATTCAGCACCCGGATTTGCCAACCCGACAATCAATTTAATGTTACTCATCACAACCTAGTCAGTTTAATAGCAAACAATGCTGCTAAATGCCTTCATGGGGTACATCAAAATACACATGATGCAAAACGCGGCATTTTATACCAATTTCACTCATAATGTAATCATTCAAAGCCACTCATGCTTTACGGTTGACGACTCTTTACAGAAGTCATGTTTGTTGCGTAGTAAGCCTAGCTAACAAATGGCACATATCGCCAACCGATAGTTTAATTCAGCCCAAGCGCGTACTTCAATACTTTACGTTTTAGCGGTGAGTCGATATTGGCCAGTTTTAACGCGCCATTACGCAGTAATTTTAATGGCAATAAATTGTTACTAAAACCAGCGTAAAAAGCATCCATTGCAGTCATCATCAATTGATTATCATAATATCGCGCTTGCTGATAATGCTTTAATACACTCGCATGCCACCATGTTTTACCATTACCAATAGCATTAGCAATTTGAGCCACCAGCACATCGACATCTTTAAAACCAATATTAACGCCTTGACCAGCTAATGGATTAATCGTGTGAGCTGCATCGCCAATAATAACCAGATTATCTTGATAATATTGTTGTGCATGGCGCCGAGTTAATGGAAAACTACCGCGATTTTCAACAGTAAAATCAGGGTCTAATCTCGATGGGAAATGCAGTCTGATTTGTTCGGCAAGTTGTAGATCATTCAGTTGAGATAACTGTTTAATTCGATTGGCATCGTCATACCACACTAACGAAGCATTATTTCCAGGCAGCGGCAGTAAGCTTCTAGGCCCTGCTGGAGTAAATTGCTGCCAGGTAATTGATTGCTGAGGAGTTTGAGTACTTATATTGATTAACATTGCCGATTGGGCATAATCCCAACCTGTCACCCCAATACCAGCCCATTGGCGCACTTGCGAGTTAGCCCCATCGGCACCAACAAGTAATGTTGTAGTAAGCATATCGCCATTATCCAGCAAAACACCGACTTGATGACCATCTCTTAAACGCGAAAACTGCATCACTTTAGCTGGACACAGTAAGGTGATGTTGTCCATTTGATGAATTTGTTGCCATAGGCTTAATTGAATTAAACGGTTTTCAAAAAAATAGCCTAAGTGCGGCTGGCCAACTTGTTCGGCGCTAAATGCAGTAAGGCAGCCATCAAGTTCCCATGTTTCTAAACCAGTATATGGCACATGACGCATGGTTAGCAGCTCATCCATAACACCAAGTCGCGCTAACAATTGCTCAGATGCCACACTAATTGCCGAAACTCGTACATCTAGAGGCTGCTCTGGTTCATAAGGTTGCGGTTGGCGAGATTCAATCACTGCAACACTGAGCCCTAACTGACCTAATCCAATCGCTGCTGCTGCACCGACCATTCCGCCGCCAACAACGACAACATCATAATGATTATTGTGACCAGTGGTGTTCGTTGATGTGCATGAAGCATCTTGCATTGTGTTGGCATCCATAAATAGTGAGATGAGTTTCTGTTTAATATGACAGTGAATAGAGGTCAATATATGTATAAATATGTCTATAAGAGCTAAAGCATGACCAAATGTTGCTATAACGGCTTTTTCCTACACTTGCTTACAATGAACAAAAACCAATCAATAAACGATTTTATATGCTGTGACTGTCTGATTAATTGATCCACTTTACGTCATCAAGAGAGGACATCATGAACCGTCACCATCAATTTGTACGCCATTACATTCGCTATGGTTTAATTGCCACAGTTTTGATCACCACAATCATAAGTTGCGCATTAATACTGTCGACTAATGCCAGTGCCAATAACCCCAAAAATAATTTAATCACTCCGGACGCAACAAATATAGGTCCCATTGAAACCATTACCGTGACATATCGTAATGCATTCGATTATGCCCTATATCAACAAACCACGGAAATGTTGCTCCGCTTTAATCGCGATCTAAGCCAAAGTAATCTCGTTCAAGTCCAGCAACAAAGTCGCCAAATGGCCGCGGAATTTGGTTTTTACTCAGCTCAATCCATCACGTTTAACGCCAACGATAAATCATTACAATTTTCAAGGCTATTACAAAGTTTAGATTCAAATGAGTGAAACTTGCACTAGTGCTAGCCAGACCGCCTGACAACAGGTAAAATGTCGCGCTATTTTTACTGTGATTTACTGGCGAGCACTGATGAGTAAAAAACTTCATATTAAAACCTGGGGCTGTCAAATGAATGAGTATGACTCATCAAAGATGGCCGATTTATTAGACGACTATCAAGGATATACCTTGACCGAGGACGCAAGCGAAGCAGATGTTCTGCTGCTTAATACTTGCTCTATTCGTGAAAAAGCACAGGAGAAGGTATTCCATCAGCTAGGGCGTTGGAAATCTTTAAAAGATAAAAATCCTAATTTAATTATTGGGGTCGGCGGTTGCGTTGCCTCACAAGAAGGTAAAGCAATTAAAGATCGCGCTCAATGCGTTGATATTATCTTTGGTCCACAAACATTGCATCGTTTACCTGAGATGATTGAACAAATTCAACGTGGCGAAAAAGCCGTGATTGATATCAGTTTCCCAGAAATTGAGAAGTTCGATCGTCTTCCTGAGCCTCGCGCTGACGGTCCAACCGCGTTCGTGTCAATTATGGAAGGTTGCAGTAAGTACTGTTCTTTCTGCGTGGTACCTTATACCCGTGGTGAAGAAGTCAGCCGTCCGTTAGATGACGTTATTCTTGAAGTGGCCCAATTAGCCGCCCAAGGTGTACGTGAAGTCAATTTATTAGGTCAAAACGTTAACGCATATCGCGGTGCAACTCATGATGATGAGATATGTACCTTTGCGGAATTATTGCGCCTAGTGGCCTCAATTGATGGTATCGACCGTCTACGTTTTACCACTAGCCACCCAATTGAATTCACCCAAGACATTATCGATGTGTATGAAGACACGCCTGAATTGGTGAGCTTCCTGCATTTACCGGTGCAATCGGGTTCTGATCGTATTTTGACCCAAATGAAACGCGGTCACATGGCAATTGAATACAAGTCGATTATTCGTCGCTTGCGTAAAGCTCGTCCTGATATTCAAATCAGTTCAGACTTTATTATTGGTTTCCCTGGCGAATCTAAACAAGATTTCGCTGATACCATGAAACTGATTGAAGATGTTGGTTTTGACCACAGCTTTAGCTTTATCTACAGCGCTCGCCCAGGCACGCCTGCGGCAGATTTGCCTGATGATGTTAGCGACGAAGAAAAGAAGCAGCGTTTAGCTATTTTACAAGAGCGCATTACGCAACAAGCAATGCGTTATAGCCGTCATATGTTAGGCTCAGTTCAACGTATTTTAGTAGAAGGTCCATCGGTAAAGAATCCAATGGAACTTCGCGGTCGTACTGAAAACAGTCGAGTCGTTAACTTTGAAGCCGCCCACACTCATATCGGCAGTTTCGTTGATGTGAAAATTGTTGATGTTTATACCAACTCATTACGCGGCGAATTTGTCCGTGGTGAAGATGAAATGGATTTACGTCGCAGTTTACAACCAGCTGATATTATGGCTAAACACAAGCAAGATGACGCATTAGGTGTGACCCACTTTAAGCCGTAATTCATGTTTGTTGCTTAAGATGATATTAAAGGCGGCTTGTCCGCCTTTAATTTTGCCTAAAATTAGTCATATTATGGTAATTCGATACAGAGACTCGTAAACTGTCATTATTACTAAATGGCATATATTTTGTTGTCCAATACCAAAACCTGGAGCCTTATTTGACCACTAAAGTCACTACCATGAATTTGTATCTAGAACCTTCAGATACTCGCCGCCTCGTGTCATTATGTGGCCCATTTGATGACAACATCAAACAGCTAGAGCGCCGATTAGGTGTTGAGATTGTTCATAAAGATAACCACTTCACTATTGTTGGACTGCCACGTAATGCGCTCAATGCCAATAACTTGCTGCGTCAGTTATACATTGAAACCCAAACCGTAAAAGGCAGCACGCCAGACTTAGAACCTGAAGTAGTGCATTTAGCCATTCAAGAAGCCATTAACCTTGAAGCACAGCAAGGCTCCGACGACAGTAGCATCCATATAAAAACTAAGCGTGGTGTGATTAAGCCTCGTACACCAAATCAAAGTGTGTACATGCATAATATCACTCGTCACGACATCAGCTTTGGTATTGGCCCTGCTGGTACAGGTAAAACTTACCTTGCTGTTGCAGCGGCGGTTGATGCGTATGAGCGACAAGAAGTGCGTCGTATTCTATTAACTCGTCCTGCGGTTGAAGCCGGCGAGAAACTCGGTTTTTTACCGGGCGATTTAAGCCAAAAAGTCGATCCATATTTACGCCCACTTTATGATGCCTTATTTGAGATGATGGGTTTTGAGAAGGTTGAAAAACTGATTGAACGCGGCGTAATTGAAGTCGCCCCGCTCGCTTACATGCGCGGCCGGACTCTCAATGATGCTTTCATTATTTTAGATGAAGCCCAAAACACCACAGTTGAACAAATGAAAATGTTCTTAACCCGTATTGGGTTTAATTCTCGTGCGGTGATCACTGGCGACATTACTCAAATTGATTTACCTCGTAGCCAAAAATCAGGCCTACGTCACGCCATTGAGGTGCTCAGTGAAGTATCTGAGATCAGCTTTAATTTCTTTATTGCCCAAGATGTGGTCCGCCACCCTGTTGTTGCTCGTATCGTTGAAGCGTATGAAGCATTCGAGCAACAAGAGCAAATCCAAAAAACCATCAAAGAACAAGCTTATCGTGAACGTGAGCAGAAACGTCAGCTAATAGATAAAGAGGAAAGTGCTCAATGAGCCAGCAAGGGATATCATTAGATCTCGACCTGCAAATTGCAGTCGATAATCCACATTTACCGACTCAAGCTGAGTTTGAAACTTGGGTTCGAACGGCTATTGGCCAAACAATGCCAGTAGTCGAGTTAACCATTCGTATTGTTGATATTGCCGAGAGTCAGCAGCTCAATTCAACTTATCGCGGTAAAGACAAACCAACTAACGTATTGTCATTTCCATTTGAAGCGCCGCCTGAAGTTGAATTGCCATTATTGGGTGACCTCGTTATCTGTGCACCAGTGGTGGAACAAGAAGCAATTGAGCAAAATAAACCGCTAATCGCACACTGGGCACACATGGTCATACACGGTAGCTTGCATTTGCTGGGTTATGACCATATTATCGACGAAGAAGCCGATGAGATGGAGTCATTAGAGACCCAACTTGTTGAAGGCTTAGGTTTTGACAATCCCTATAAGGAAGCATAAATAAACAAGGTATATCTTATAGATAACCCTGTTTAGGTAAATATTATGAGTGACGATATCCCCCCGAGTACAAACGCCCACAAGAAGAGCTGGTTCGATAAAATTAACCAATTATTTCAGGGCGAACCTCAAAATCGCGAAGATTTAGTTGATGTCATCGCCGGTGCAGAAATGCGTGACCTCATCACCGAAGATACTCGCGAAATGATTAAAGGTGTATTAGAGGTTTCCGACCTTCGTGTGCGCGACATCATGATCCCAAGATCGCAAATTGTTACCATTCAAATAGACTCGACCGTCGATGAGTTTTTAGAAATCGTCATGGATTCAGGTCACTCTCGCTTCCCTGTTGTTAATGAAGACAAAGATCATATTGAAGGCATTTTACTGGCTAAAGATTTGATCAAATACGGATTTAAACAATCTGATGAATCTTTTACTCTTGCCCAAGTGATTAGACCTGCCGTGGTCGTTCCTGAAAGTAAAAGAGTCGATGTACTGCTCAAAGAATTCCGCTCGCAACGCTACCATATGGCGATTGTTGTCGATGAATATGGTGGAGTGTCAGGCTTAGTCACTATTGAAGATATTCTCGAAGAAATTGTCGGGGAAATTGAAGATGAATTTGACCATAATTCAGTTGAAGATACCGAAATCAAAAAACTCAGTAACACGGTGTTCATGGTAAAAGCGCTGACTGAAATTGAAGATTTCAACGATGCCTGTGGTACCAACTTCAGTGATGAAGAGTTCGATACTGTCGGTGGTATGGTGTCGCATGCATTTGGCCATTTACCAGAACGTAATGAAAGCATTATCATCAACAATATCGAGTTCAAAGTCATTAACGCAGATAACCGCCGCTTGGTGCAACTTCGTGTTAAACTCCCTGACCCTAATATTAGTGAAGAATTCGACGACTAAATCGTGCTAAAAACTCAACCTTTACACTCTTCTTTGAGTATTGTTCGTCTGGTGACGGCATTTATTGCTGGCGCCAGTACGGCACTTTCGTTTGCGCCTTATGAAATTTGGGCCATATTTCCTTTAGCATTGAGTTTTGCCCTATGGCAGAGTCATACATTAACCGCCAAACAAAGTTTGTATTACTGGCTTAGTTTCGGTTTTGGCTGCTTTGCCATTGGCATTAGTTGGGTGCATGTCAGTATTGATACCTTTGGTGGCATGCCCATTGTTGTGTCGATAACCTTAATGGCTTTACTGGCACTGTATCTGGCAATTTATCCCGCAATAACAGGATACTTGCTCAGCAAGTTATCACGCACAGCTAAGCACTCCTTAAATCCTTACTTTACCTATCTAGGATTATTCCCAGCATTATGGGTGCTAACTGAATGGTTAAGAGGATGGGTACTGACAGGTTTCCCTTGGATTTGGGCTGGCTACAGCCAAACATTAGGGCCTCTTAGTGAATTTGCCAGCTTTATTGGTGCGTTAGGACTGAGCTTTGTGGTGGCTTTAGTTGCAGGCTCACTGATGCTGTTAACACAAAAGCGAGTATTCCCAGTGTTAATCATATTACCTATCTTGGCATTAAGCGCTTGGGCGGCACCGCAACTCAACCCAATATCAGCCAGTGGTAAAACAGTTAAAGTGGCATTAGTGCAGGGTAATATTCCCCAAAGTATGAAGTGGGAGCCAGATGCATTGTGGCCAACCATGCTTAAATACATGGATCTAACCCGTGAGCAATTTGATGATGCCTCTAGTGTCGATATCGTTATTTGGCCAGAAGCTGCCATTCCTGCACCAGAAGCCATGGTGGAAGACTTTTTATTGAATGCCAATCAAGTCGCCAATATGAATAACATTGCGATTATTACAGGCATTATTAGCCACCAGCAAAATGATTTTTATAACTCATTAATCGTATTAGGTAATCACCATCAGAAACAGCAACAAAGTGCTGACTATATTGCCGGTGGCACCAACGAGTTTAAGAAACATCATTTACTGCCAATTGGTGAGTTCGTGCCATTAGGGGATTTATTACGCCCTATTGCACCGTTTTTTAATTTACCAATGTCATCATTCCAACGTGGTGACTACACTCAACCTAATTTAATTGCACTGGGTTATCATGTAGCGCCGGCGATTTGTTATGAAATTGCCTTTCCAGAGCAAGTAAGAGCAAGCGTTACAAATGAAACAGATATGCTACTCACCGTATCAAACGACGCTTGGTTTGGCGCATCTAACGGGCCATTACAACACATGGAAATAGCCCAAATGCGTGCCATTGAAATGGGTAAACCTCTTCTGCGTGGTACCAATAATGGCATTACTGCAGTCGTTGATCCGCATGGACGAATTACCGATGCTATCCCGCAGTTTGAAACTGGGGTGTTAGTAACCAATATTGCACTTTATCAAGGTGAAACTTGGTTTAGAAAAATAGGTCAATTCCCCTTACTCATACTGTGCGGTTTATTAGTGTTATTTGGTGTCAGAAACGTCTTACGTAAATAACAGGACAATTTGATGTCACAATCGATTCGACTCCAAACACAGGTTCTCTCAAAAGGATTTACCTTAATAGAGTTGATTGTGGTCATCATTATTTTAGGCATTCTAGCGCTGGTTGCAGCACCTAAGTTTATTGGCTTGAGTACCGAAGCGAGACAGCGCACCCTATCGGGCCTCATGGGCAGCATTAAAACAGCCAATACTCTGGTGTATGCCCGTTCAAAAATGACGAGCTTACGAGTGCAAGCCGTCACAAACCGCGATGACTTAATCGATATTGATATCGACAACGACGGAGTATTTGAAACTCGGTTGAAATGGGGCTATTTAGACAACACGGACATCGAAAAATGGATCGTTGTGGATGACGCTTTTACCATTCAATATCAAGGAATTGCTATTACTTATATCGGATATGATAAAGATGATAATGGCCAGGTCATCAATGACAATTGTTACTTTTCTTACACTCAAGCCGCAGATGCAAATACAGCACCCCAATATCAAACTGTAGTCAGTGGTTGCTAATCTACAACCATCTTTAAATGCATTTAGATGTTAAAAATAAGCTATCAATATAAACTAAGCTTCAGCTTGCTTCGTAATGTCTTCAGTAAACAACTATTGGTGAAGATTACGATGCAACTATTTGAAATAAAATTAGCCATATCCCAACAAACTAAACATCCAACGATTATTAGTTATGCCGACTCAAATCATTATTTGCTCGGTGTTAAAGATCTGCTGGGAAATTTTTACAGTGTTCGCAATAAAGCAGGGAAACAGCTGAGTTTCAACTCAATCAAACAAGCTGAAGTGTTATTGAAACAACAAGGCATTCATTATGCCATGCTAGAAATTCAGACAGCGTATGATGAAATGATCGGTAACAGCAGTACGAGTCACTACCATTACCGAGTAGAGTTTTAAGTATTCACTTAGCTGTTTATGGTGTTAACGGCTCCCTTGAAAACTCATTATAATCACATTTTGGGCAGTCGGGGATGACCCCAGGAAAATCGATTTGCATTTGATGACCACATTTATCGCAGGTCAGTTTACCTTGGTTAATAATTTCCCCAGACTTATAAACACCATGATGTTTAAAATCTTGTAAAAGTTCATGCCACTCCACTTGGCTACGATCAGTTATTTCGCTCAACCACTGCCATAATGTATTCTCAATCCCAATAACCATCGGACTAAAACTCAAATTATCGGCATTTTCCTCATTTAAGAAGGCTGCAATGTCACGCTTTAAAAATTCTTCTACTAAAGCGAGCTCTTCTTCATCTGCATGAGATTTTAGTTTTAAATACTCTTTACCCTGGGTCACTGACTTAAACAAACTTTTAGCAGTCAATGAGTTATCTTGCTCAAACGAGGTTTTCACCTGTTCGAATAGTGACTGATATAAGGCTAATAGTGCTGAACTTTTTCCACTCATAAGTAATACTCCTTAATACGCACCTTTTTAATAGATCACTTCTGGTTTATTCTATGCAGTTATAAATCTCGCTGCTGAGCGTTAGATCAAACAATGGGCGGCATGGCCGGAAATAGATTGATGCAAGAGCTATATAATCCCTCAGAAATTGAAGCCTTAGTGCAAAAGCACTGGCACGAACATAAAACCTTTGAAGTTACTGAAGATGAAAGCAAAGAGAAATTCTATTGTCTTTCAATGTTTCCGTATCCTTCAGGTCGTCTTCACATGGGCCACGTCCGTAACTACACAATAGGCGATGTAGTGGCACGATATCAACGTTTGCAAGGTAAAAATGTTTTGCAACCGATTGGTTGGGACTCATTTGGTCTGCCTGCAGAAAATGCCGCGATCAATAATAAGACCTCGCCGGCACCGTGGACATACGAAAATATCGACTACATGAAGAACCAACTTAAGCTATTAGGCTTTGGTTATGACTGGAGTCGTGAAATCGCTACCTGTACCCCTGAGTACTATCGTTGGGAACAATGGTTTTTCACTCAGTTGTATGCCAAAGGTTTAGTGTACAAAAAAACCTCATCAGTAAACTGGTGTCCAAACGATGAAACTGTACTCGCAAACGAGCAAGTACAAGATGGTTGCTGCTGGCGCTGTGATACTGAAGTGATTCAGAAAGAAATTCCTCAGTGGTTTATTAAAATCACCGATTACGCAGAAGAATTACTTAACGACATCGACACGTTAGATGGCTGGCCTGAGCAGGTTAAATCCATGCAACGCAACTGGATTGGCCGCAGTGAAGGTATTGAAATGACCTTTGCCGTTGCTGACAGTGATGCCTCGTTTGACATCTACACCACTCGCCCAGATACGTTAATGGGCGTGACTTATGTAGCTATTGCAGCAGGTCATCCTTTAGCTGAACAGTCTGCATTGAATAACCCTGAGTTAGCCGCATTTTTAGAAGAATGTAAAAATGCTGATACCACTGAAGCTGCGATGGCTTCGATGGAGAAAAAAGGCGTAGCAACCGGTTTACAAGCTATTCATCCTATTAGTGGCAAGTTAGTACCTATTTGGGTAGCTAACTTTGTATTGATGAATTACGGCACGGGTGCGGTAATGTCGGTACCTGCTCATGATCAACGCGATTATGAATTTGCGCTTAAATATAAGCTTGCGATTGAAGCGGTCATTAAGCCAGTAGATGGCGAAGTAGACGTCAGCAAAGAAGCCTACACCGAAAAAGGTATCGTATTTAATTCTGGAGACACTTTCCCAGAGCTTGACGGTTTAGACTTTCAAGCGGCTTTTGAAGCCATTGATGCTCGATTAACTGCAGAAGGCAAAGGCAAGCGTCAAGTAAACTACCGTTTACGTGACTGGGGTGTATCTCGTCAGCGTTACTGGGGTGCTCCTATCCCAATGGTGACCCTCGCAGATGGTACTGTTGTGCCAACGCCTGAAGATCAACTGCCAGTTATTTTGCCAGAAGATGTGGTGATGGACGGTATTCAAAGTCCGATCAAAGCTGATAAAGCTTGGGCAGAAACCACAGTCAATGGTCAGCCTGCAATGCGCGAAACAGATACCTTTGATACCTTTATGGAATCATCGTGGTATTACGCCCGTTACTGTAGCCCTCACGCAGACGAAATGTTAGATCCTGCTAAAGCTAACTACTGGTTACCAGTAGATCAGTACATTGGCGGTATCGAACACGCTTGTATGCATTTATTGTATTTCCGCTTTTTCCATAAGTTGCTACGTGATGCTGGCTTAGTCAACAGTGATGAGCCCGCAAAGCAATTACTGACTCAAGGCATGGTATTAGCAGATGCTTATTACTACACCAACGAAAAAGGTGCCCGAGTTTGGGTATCACCTTTAGAAGTGACTGTGGTAGAAAAAGACGACAAAGGCCGCATTATTAAAGCGATAGACAATCAAGGTCATGAACTGGTTTACACTGGTATGAGTAAGATGTCTAAATCGAAAAATAACGGTATCGATCCACAAGTTATGGTTGAAAAGTACGGTGCTGATACCGTACGTTTATTCATGATGTTTGCCTCGCCACCAGAATTAACCCTGGAATGGCAAGAGTCTGGCGTTGAAGGAGCACATCGCTTCATTAAACGTTTCTGGAAATTGGCTAGCGATCATGTTGCTGCAGGTAAAACTGACCCATTAGATACCAGCAAATTAAATGCCGATCAAAAAGCATTGCGCCGTGAATTACATAAGACCATTGCCAAAGTCAGCGATGACATTGCACGTCGTCAAATGTTTAACACCGCTGTAGCCTCAGTAATGGAACTAATGAACCATTTACTGAAAGCCTCACAAGAAACGGCTCAAGATCGAGCATTACTTGCTGAAGCTTTGTCTGCAGTAACGCGTTTGCTTTACCCTATTGTTCCGCATATGACGTTTACGTTATGGAATGAGCTAGGTAACGAAGGTGATATTGAAGATAGCCGTTGGCCTGAAGTCGATGAGTCTGCGTTAGTCGAAGACAGCAAGCTCATTGTGGTACAAGTAAACGGAAAGGTTCGCGCAAAAATTACTGTTGCTGCTGATGCATCAAAAGAAGATGTAGAAGCATTAGGCATGAGTGATGAGCACGTACAAAAACACACTGAAGGGTTAACGGTTCGTAAAGTCATTTACGTGCCCGGCAAACTATTAAGTATTGTTGCTAACTAAGTTGTCTTAATGAGGAGGCTCGTCAGCCTCCGAAATTAGGGTGATAACGTTAACGCTTCAGTGTTATAACTTACCGCGGGTACACCGCGGTAAGTTATTTATTTAACCATGCAAATAAACAAGGATGCCTCCCCTCACTATGCTAGCCAAAAAAATCTGTTTAGCCATAATGACATTGGTGCTACTGACCACTGCAGGATGCGGCTTCAAACTCCAACGCAGTTACTCCATCCCTGCCGAATTGGCCGAATTGCATTTAAGCAGCAGCGATGAATACAGTGAGTTAACTCGCTTAGTTCGTGACAGATTACGGATCAACCGTATTAGCCTTGTCGATGCAGCAGAAAAAACACCTACGTTACGGTTAATTAACGACTCTCTCGAACGTGCCACACTGTCACTTTATCCCACAGGAAATGTTGCAGAATATGAGCTGATTTACTTAGTGCATTATTCGGTTACTTTACCAGGACAAGAGCCACAAGATTTTGATACTGAAATCCGTCGAGATTATCAAGATGATCCTCGTACTGCATTAGCAAAAAGCCGTGAAATGGAGTTGTTGGTTAAAGAGATGCGCGTACAGGCAGCCGATTATATTATCCAGACTCTGGCGTCAATCGGGGCAGAGTAATGCGGGTTTATCCTGATCAACTCAAACAACATCTCAAACCGCTACCTCAATGTTTTTTACTGTTTGGTGATGACCCATGGTTAATCGAAAACAGTAAACAATTGATCCTCAACGCCGCTAAAAAACAAGGCTTTGAAGAGCGTGTACAGTTGAGCCAAGAAACCGGTTTTAACTGGGGAGATTTAGTCCAAGAATGGCAAGCAATGAGCTTATTTGCCAGCCGGCGGATTATTGAGTTAACCCTGCCGCAAGGCAAACCTGGCATGGAAGGCGCTGCAGCATTTCAAACGCTGTTGCAACACCCTAATCCTGATATGTTATTGATTATTCAAGGCCCCAAAGCCAGTGCAGAGCAAACCAATAGCAAATGGTTTAAATCACTCGATGCCAAAGGTATATACCTACCCTGCACCACGCCTGAAGGTAAACAGTTTGAACGCTGGTTAGACAGTCGTATTTCTCATTATGAACTCACAGTTCACCATGATGCCAAAGCCATGTTGTTTACCCTATTTGAAGGTAACTTATTGGCGGCTGAACAAGCGATGCAATTGTTACAACTGCTCAGCCCTAAGCAAAATATTGCCCCAGAACAACTCAGTGAATATTTCGAAGACCAATCTCGTTTCAGTGTGTTTCAACTCTGTGATGCCATTCTAGGTAACCATCAAAAACATGCACAGCACATGCTGGCTCAATTGCAGGCTGAAGGCACTGCTATGCCCATTTTAATGTGGGCTTTATTCAAAGAGATAAATTTGCTGCTCACCTTGAAACTGGCCGTTCATAATGGCGAGCAACTCAGTAAACTGTGGGGCCAGCACCGGATTTGGGATAAGCGTAAACCGCTTTATCAAGCAGCAATAACGCGATTAGATTTAGATCATATCGAACATATGCTCGCGTTTGCGTCTAAATTAGAATTAAATCTCAAACAAAAAGGGCTTGAAGATTGGATTGGTCTCAGCCATCTTTGCATTTTATTTGATCCACGAGCACATAACCGTTTAGCTCATATTGAATTAACAGACTGAGACAAAAAGTAAGGACAGCGAATGCGTATCGGTATTTTGGGTGGCACGTTCGACCCTATCCATCTAGGACATATCAATCCTGCACTAGATGTAAAACAGCAACTTCATTTAGACCAGATTTGGCTAATGCCCAATCATATACCCCCACATAAAAATACTACCGTAGTCAGTACTCATCACCGGCTTGAAATGGTGAAGTTAGTTTGCCAGCAGTACCCAGAATTTAAGCTATGTGATATCGAAATCAATCGCGACACCCCCTCTTACAGTGTCACTACGCTCACATTACTCACCCAACAATATCCTGATGATGAATTCTTTTTCATTATGGGCATGGACTCATTTGTTCAATTACCATTGTGGTATCAATGGCAATCATTGTTTAATCTGTGCCATATTGCGTTGTGTCAACGCCCTGGTTGGGCAATGGACACCCACAGCGAAATGACCAAGCAATTATTATTCAGACAAGCAACCGTAGACTATCTTGACTTGCCTTCCCATGCGAAAAATGGAAGAATATTCAGCATTAACAGCCAGTTAGTTGATATATCCTCAACTGAAATACGTCAGCAATTAGCTCAAAATATTGATATCAGCACGGTTTTACCCCAAACAACAACCGAATATATTCGCCAACATCAGCTCTATCGCTAACACTGCAAACCGCACAGCAGTTAACTCAATTTTTATGATTATGGGTTAACTCGGCATCGGACACAAAATTAAATCTATCGCTGTTTAGCCATGCTTAATTGCGCATCAACAGTGAATTTGAGTATAATACTCCGTTAATTTTTACTTATGAGGTACTTCGAGTGCAAGGCACCGAACTAAAAGATTTCGTTATCGACAAAGTCGATGATTTAAAAGCAAAAAATATTACTGTTATAGATGTATCTAAACGGTCAACCATTACCGACACTATGATCATTTGTACTGGTACATCAAAAACACACGTTCGATCTATTGGTGAGCACGTAATCGTGTCAGCAAAAAATGCTGGCGTGCAACCTCTTGGGGTCGAAGGTCGTGACAGCAGTGAATGGGTATTAGTTGATTTAGGCTCAGTGATTTTGCATGTGATGCAAGAACAAACTCGTGATTACTACGAGCTTGAAAAACTTTGGTCTGAACACAGCGTCTAATGAAGTTACAGCTTATTGCCGTTGGCACCAAAATGCCCGATTGGGTAACCCGAGGCTTCGAAGAATACCAACGCCGTTTCCCTAGAGATATGGCTTTGGAACTCATCGAAATCCCAGCAGGGAAACGCGGGAAAAATGCTGATATCGCCCGAATTTTACATAAGGAAGGCGAATTAATGCTAGCGGCAGTAGCAAAAGGTAACCACATTGTCAGCCTAGATTTACCCGGTAAAAACTGGACAACACCAGAACTTGCCGAGCAAATGACAAAGTGGCAACTCGATGGTAGAGATGTCAGCTTACTTATTGGTGGCCCAGAAGGACTTTCACCTGCTTGTAAAGAGGCGGCCAACCAAAGCTGGTGTTTATCTGCCCTGACCTTACCTCACCCTTTGGTTAGGGTTATTGTGGCAGAAAGCCTATATCGAGCTTGGAGCGTCAATAACAATCATCCGTATCACAGAGAATAAACTCAGTCGCATGAATAACTAAGCTTATCGATAATGATTATCATGCAACTCTTTTTTTCATGTTCATCAGCTGATACTGTGACCTTCTATAATTCAACCTTCCATTTGGTAAAGACGGGGATAGCATAAGTGTCGCCAAATAAGCGCATTACCATGCATGATCACGCCGCAGAGGCCGCGCTATTTAAACGCCGTGCATTATTCACTTTTATTTGCGTATTCTTTCTACTCTGCATCTTATTTTCGAATCTTTATCATCTTCAAGTTGTCTCTTACAAAGACTATGAAACTCGTTCAAATGATAACCGTATCCGTGTGGTTCCTACTCCGCCTAGCAGAGGGTTAATTTATGACCGTCATGGCGTACTATTAGCCGAAAACCAACCTTATTATTCTTTAGAACTTATTCCAGAAAAAGTCGATGACATTACCGCGACTTTGGACGAGCTTAATACCTTCATTGAACTCTCAGAAGATGAGCGCGAAAGCATCACTGAAACCTTAAAGTTTCATCGCCGGTTTAAGCCGTTAACCATTAAAAGTAAATTAACCGACGAACAAGTCGCCATCTTTAGTGTTAATCAATATAAATTTCCTGGTATTTATGTTGAAGCAGGTCTTAAGCGTCATTATCCCTTTAATGCGCTAATGACTCATGTATTGGGTTATGTCGGCAAAATTAATAGCCGAGATAAAGCCTTACTTGAAAAAAGCAGTCAGTGGAAAAACTATGCTGCAACCAAAGATATTGGTAAGCAAGGTATTGAAAAATTTTATGAAAGTTTACTTCATGGTACCCCTGGTCACCTCGAAGAAGAGGTCAATAATCGTGGCAGAGTGATCCGCACGCTTAAAGTGACTCCGCCAACACCAGGACAAGATATCTATCTCACGTTAGACCTCAAACTACAGCAGAAGGCCATGGAGCTTTTAGATGGCCGCAAAGGCTCCGTTGTGGCTATAGATCCTAGAGATGGCGGTGTTTTAGCCATGATTTCAAGCCCATCATATGACCCAAACCCCTTTGTTCACGGCATTAGTTCTAAAGCTTATAATGAGCTGTTAAACGATAAGTCGCGGCCATTAATAAATCGTTCAACCCAAGGGCAATACTCTCCTGCGTCAACCATCAAACCGCATGTGGCATTACTTGGGTTAGAAGAAAAAATCATTAGCGAACGCACGCGGATTTGGGATCCAGGCTATTGGCAAATGCCAGGCGTCGATCGCAAATGGGGCGACTGGAAAAAATGGGGCCATGGCTGGGTAGATATCTATCATGCCATTGTCGACTCTTGTGATATTTTCTTTTATGACCTCGTCTATAAAGTTGGCATCGATAGAATGGCCATATTTATGGATCGCTTTGGTTTTGGCAAAAGTACTGGCATTGATATTTTTGAAGAATCAGATGGCGTAATGCCATCTCGAGACTGGAAAAGAATGCGTTACAACCAACCTTGGTATAACGGCGATACAATTTCGGTCGGTATTGGCCAAGGATATTGGACCACTACTCCTCTACAGCTTGCTAATGCGGTGACTATCATGGCAAATAAAGGCAAGCGCTTTACGCCTCATCTATTAAAATCATTTAAAAATAGTACCGTTAAAATTGATTCGCCGATTGATGAGCAAGTACCAATAGAGCTTAAAGACCCTCGTAATTGGGACATCATCAATGAAGCTATGCGCCAAACGGCTGATAAATCTCGCTTTACCGATGCTACCTATACTGCAGCAATGAAAACGGGTACTGCACAGGTATTTAGCGTAGCTAAAGATCAAAAATATAATGCCAACACTATCGCAGAACACTTACGCGATAATGCATTAGTTGTTGCTTACGCTCCTTACGAAAACCCTCGTATTGTTTTGGCTGTGGTATTAGAAAACGCCGGCTGGGGTGGCGCCAATGCTGGCCCGCTAGCTCGAGCCTTGCTCGATGAGTATATTTTACGAGACGAATGGGCGGTAAAACCGTGAATAATCATGCATATCAAAAATCGTTTTGGCAAAAAATACACTTAGATGTGCCATTACTCATCGGCATCGTTATTTTAATGAGCTTTGGCCTTTTTGTGATTTATTCTGCCAGTGGCGAAGACCCTGCGATGATGGAGCGTCAACTGGTGCGTATGGCGTTGTCGTTAGGCGTGATGTTTTGCTTTGCACAAATCAATCCTGAAATACTCAGGCGTTGGGCTTTGCCTATTTATCTTGCTGGGGTAGCGTTACTCATCGGTGTTGAACTGTTCGGCACCATTAATAAAGGTGCCCAGCGCTGGCTAAACTTAGGATTTATGGAATTCCAACCATCGGAACTCATCAAACTAGCCTTCCCCATCACCATGGCGTGGTATATCAGTAAGTTCCCGCTGCCACCCAAAAAGCGATATCTGGCCGGTGGCGTTATTATTCTACTTATTCCAACATTACTCATTGCTAAACAACCTGACTTAGGCACCTCTATTTTGGTCGCAGCTTCTGGAGTATTTGTGTTGTTTTTATCTGGCATGAGTTGGCTAATTGTCGGCGGCTTTGTTACTGCGATTTTGATCTTTTTACCCGTATTGTGGTTTTTCTTGATGCACGATTATCAGCGTACTCGAGTATTAACCTTGTTTAATCCAGAACAAGATCCTCTCGGCGCGGGTTATCATATTATCCAATCTAAAATTGCCATTGGTTCTGGTGGACTTTGGGGTAAAGGTTGGCTTGATGGGACTCAATCGCAATTAGAGTTTTTACCTGAGCGACATACCGACTTTATCTTTGCAGTGATCGGAGAAGAGTTCGGATTAATTGGCAGTTTAGTGTTACTGGCAATGTATTTATTTGTCATTGGCAGGGGTCTGGTTATTGCTTCACGAGCACAGACCAGTTTTGCACGCTTATTGGCCGGAAGTATCACCCTAACGTTTTTTGTCTATGTTTTTGTTAACATCGGCATGGTATCAGGCATTCTACCTGTGGTTGGTGTACCTTTACCGCTAATCAGTTATGGTGGAACCTCAATGCTGACCTTAATGACAGGTTTTGGTATTTTAATGAGTATTCACACCCACAGACGATTTGTCGATAGATAGGATTAACGTTAACCATGACAAAAATAACCGTTCAAATCGCCAGCTTAGCATTACTTATGAGTGCTGTTTTTGACGCAAATGCAGTGACCGAAACTGATACTCAAGCGTTACAGAAAACCTTTATTGCCGAACAAGTAAAACAAGGATTTAAGCAACAAGAAGTCGAGCAGTTTTTAGCATCGTCAAGCTTCGACCAAACCATTATTGACGCGATATCAAAGCCTTGGGAAGCGAAACCTTGGTACCAATATTATCCTATTTTTTTAACCGATAAACGGTTGCAAAAAGGGCTAGAGTTTTGGCAAGAAAATCTGCAGACCATCGATAAAGCAGCTAAGAAGTTTAATGTTGACCCACAAATTATTGTGGCGATCATTGGCATTGAAACATTCTATGGTGGTTACTTAGGCAATTATCGTGTGCAAGATGCCCTGTACACGCTGGGCTTTCATTACCCACCACGGGCAACGTTCTTTCGCAGTGAATATGCCAATTTAATGTCGTTGATTAAAGAAGAAAAACTCGATAATGACACCTTAAAAGGCTCATATGCTGGCGCAATGGGTTACGGTCAATTCATTCCATCTAGCTACCGCCATTACGCTGTGGATTTTGATGGTGACGGTCGACGAGATTTATTAACCAGCAAAGCTGATGCAATTGGCAGTGTAGCTAACTATTTTCATCAACACGGTTGGCAAAAAGGCCAACCTGTAGCGTTATTGCTAAATCACACCTCAAGCACGACCCCTAAAGCGAAGGTATGGACCAAAGAAAAGCTTCACTATAAGGTATCAGACATTCTTAGCCCATCATTAAGCTTGGCAGATAATCAAGATATGGATGCGTCACAAGCGGCATTGTTAATTAAACTAGATCAAGCTGAAAGCACTGAATACTGGCTCGGGCTTAAAAACTTTTATGTGATTACTCGCTATAATCGCAGCCCATTATATGCCATGGCGGTTTATCAGTTTAGCCAACAACTTAACGCTCATCATAAATCGGTAAATCAACATGGTCATTAATTACCGTTTCATCTTATTAATCATTTTTAGCAGTGTCTTTCTCATTAGCTGCTCGTCAAATGATGCTAAAAACTCTTCTTCAGGAAAAAAAAGCCGCTATCAAATGGCTAACGATCGTTATCCTGATGACGCACCAGATGTGAGCTTGGTTAAAAACGCCCAACCTAAATACGAACCTTATAGCAGACAAGGTAATCGTAACTACACCGTATTAGGCAAAAGCTATCAAGTGCTCGACAGCGGTAAGGGATTTAAAGAGCAAGGTCATGCATCATGGTATGGCTCAAAGTTTCATGGTCATTTAACCTCTAATGGCGAAACTTATGATATGTACACTATGTCTGCAGCGCATAAAAACCTGCCCTTACCCAGTTATGTCAAAGTGACCAATTTAGACAACAATAAACAAATTATTGTTAGGGTAAATGACCGCGGACCATTTCATCATGGTCGAGTGATTGATCTATCTTATGCTGCGGCTTACCACTTAGGCATGCTGGCCAGAGGAACCGCAAAAGTCGCTATTGAAACCGTTTACATTCCCTCACCAGAAGAGCGAGTAATAAGCGATTTAAAAGATGACGACAATCATTTTATTCAAGTTGCAGCGTCGCAAGATAAACTGCGTATTAATATGTTAGCCAAACAGTTAGAAACCAAATACGCCGTTAATTCTCGCGTGACACCCATAAATGGCATGCACAGATTACAGTTGGGCCCGATCAGACAAATTCATCTAACCAATAAATTGCTCGATCGTGTGCAAACAGATGGTTATCCACAAAGCTTTATCGTACCGTAAGCAATAATACTGGTGATATAGAGTAACATTAAGCTTCATTTACATTGGATGAATGAACCTTAATGCGAAATGGTTGCCTACTAATGTATAATCGAAAAATTATACCAATTGATCTTTGTCTTTTCTTCGACTAACTAGAGACGTGCTAACTTCATGATGACTTCCAAAACTGCTCAATTAACAACGATGCTCTTTGCATCTGTTGTCTGTTTTTCTTCAATCGCAGCAACGCCACAACCAGATATACGTCCTACCCCCAATCGCGCACCTATGGTGACACCAGACGCGCCTAGTGTTGCAGCTAAAGCTTACGTGCTAATGGATTATAATTCTGGCAGAGTTATTGCTGAAGAAAATGCCTACGAAAGTTTAAACCCAGCAAGTCTGACAAAAATGATGACCAGCTATGTTATTGGCCATGAAATCCGCGTTGGTAATATTTCATTAGATGATGATGTAGCCATTACCAAGAACGCGTGGGCAAAGAATTTCCCTGACTCCTCTAAAATGTTCATTGAAGTGGGTAAAACCGTCAAAGTACACGACTTAAACCGCGGTATTATTATTCAATCGGGTAATGATGCCTGTGTTGCTATGGCTGAGCATATTGCCGGGACAGAAGGTGCATTCGTTGATTTAATGAATTCATGGGCTAAGCAATTAGGCATGAAAGACAGCTACTTTGAAAACTCTCATGGTTTAGATTCAGAAAATCACAAAACGACAGCCTATGATATGGCCATTTTAGGTGCCGCGCTGATCCGTGATGTACCTGAAGAATATAAAGTGTATTCAGAGAAGTCTTTTACCTATAACGGCATTAAGCAATATAACCGTAATGGCTTGTTGTGGGATAAAAGCTTAAACGTTGATGGTATTAAAACTGGTCATACATCAGGTGCAGGCTACAACCTAGTATCTTCAGGCACCAGCGAAGGCATGCGTCTTATTAGTGTTGTGATGGGCACATCGAGTGAATCTGCACGTAAAGCTGAGAGTAAGAAACTGCTCAACTATGGTTTCCGTTTTTTCGAAACGATTACACCATACAAAGCCGGCGATACCTTCGTAACTCAACAAATTTGGTATGGCGATAGAGACACAGTTGATCTCGGTGTGATGACCGACACCCCTATTACTATTAGCCGTGGTAAAGCAAAAGATTTACAAGCTAACTTTGAATTAACTAAGCCACTAACAGCCCCACTTGCTAAAGGCGAAACCGTCGGTCGCGTCTTTTTCCAGCTTGATGGAAAAGACATTGCTCAATTCCCGCTAGTGACATTGAATGAAGTTCAAGAAGGCGGTATGTTCAGTAAGTTAATGGATTACTTTAAACAAATGTTTGCCAGTTGGTTTGAGTAATTATTCAGATTGACATGATTCACTAATGAAACTATTAGTGAATCAACTAATTAAAGCCGCCTAATCAGCGGCTTTAACTTTTTAAGATCTACCGGGCTTGAATCGGGTATAATTGCCACCATATTAGTAACACCAAAATAGAATCGAGTAAGTTAATGTTAAATACAACGTTTGACCAAGTGATGGAATTTCCTAATTCGTGCCCTTTCAAAGTGATTGGTGATGCTGACGATACCTTAGCCGATCGTGTTGTTGCTGTAGCGCAACAACTTGCTCCCGGTGATTATGTTCCAAGCGTGAAGGCATCAAGTAAAGGCAGTTACTATTCAGTGACCATCCGTATTACTGTTACCAGCAAAGAACATATTGAAAAAGCGTATATTGATCTTGCCGCAATTGAAGGTGTAAAACGCGTACTGTAAGAGCCAAAAGAGTCATCTTTACTCATAAATTTGAGTATAATACTAAGAATTCATCCATTGACTCGATGGACACACACAATTTATCTGGGGGAGACGTTGCCCTTGCAAGCACAAACACTGCACATCCGCCATCTTGGCATGCAAGACTATGAATCGACATGGCATGCAATGCAGGAATATACTGACACTCGCGATAGCGACAGCCAAGATGAACTTTGGATTGTTGAGCATCAACCAGTATTTACCCAAGGCCAAGCAGGTAAAAGCGAGCATATACTCAACCCTGGTAATATTCCGGTTATTCAAGTCGATCGTGGTGGCCAAGTTACTTATCACGGCCCAGGACAATTAGTGGTTTATCCACTTATCGACATCAAACGTAATAAACTAGGCGTTCGTCAGTTAGTGAACAATATTGAGCAAAGTATTATTGACATGCTCGCTTGTTACGCTATTAATGCTTACGCAAAAGCTGACGCTCCTGGTGTTTATGTAACAGAACGAAAAATTGCCTCTTTAGGATTACGCATCCGTAAAGGTTGCTCTTTTCACGGCTTAGCATTAAATGTCGATATGGACTTAGCCCCGTTTCAGCGTATCAATCCTTGCGGATATGCGGGTTTAGAAATGGTGCAATGTAAAGCATTAGGTGGTCCACAAACTGTGCTTGAAGCTGGCGATAAATTAATCCAAACCTTTAGCCAAATTATGGGCTACCAACAACTTGTACATCATCAAGGATTAGCAGAATAATGAATAGGCCTGAAAGATTACAACCAGGTGTCAAATTACGTGATGCCGATAAAGTCGCACGAATTCCTGTAAAAGTCGTGCCATCAGAGCGCGAAACGATGCTGCGTAAACCGGATTGGTTACGAGTAAAATTACCCGCGTCAAATCAACGTATTCTCGAGATAAAAGCGGCATTACGTAAAAACGGATTACACTCAGTTTGCGAAGAAGCCTCTTGTCCAAACTTAGCAGAATGTTTTAACCACGGCACAGCAACCTTTATGATCTTAGGTGCAATCTGTACCCGTCGTTGCCCTTTTTGTGATGTGGCCCATGGTCGCCCACTCAAAGCGGATTCTGACGAGCCTAAAAAACTGGCTCAAACGATTAAAGACATGAAGTTAAAGTATGTGGTAATTACTTCTGTTGACCGTGATGATTTACGTGATGGTGGTGCACAGCATTTCGCTGACTGTATTCGCGAAATTCGTTTATTAAACCCTGAAATCAAGATTGAAACTCTGGTTCCTGATTTCCGAGGTCGTATCGATGCCGCTTTAGATATTTTAGCGACCGAGCCTCCTGATGTATTTAATCACAACCTTGAGACTGCTCCAGCTCATTACCGCAAAGCACGTCCAGGCGCTAACTATCAGTGGTCATTAGATCTACTTAAACGCTTTAAAGAGCGTCACCCAACGATCCCGACTAAGTCTGGTTTAATGATGGGTCTAGGTGAAACTAACGAAGAAATAGCCGAAGTATTACGAGATTTACGCGCCCACAACGTGGAAATGCTCACGCTTGGTCAATACTTACAACCATCTAAATTCCACCTACCTGTTGAACGCTATGTTCCACCTGCCGAATTTGATGAATTGAAAGCCTTAGCTGATGAACTTGGTTTCACTCATGCAGCCTGTGGCCCACTTGTTCGTTCAAGCTACCACGCGGACTTACAAGCTCAAGGTAAAGAAGTTAAGTAATCTTACTTCGCCCGAATAAAAAACAGCGCTCTATTAGCGCTGTTTTTTTTGTATTCAATTGAATCACGCAAAAAATTAACTCAACGATAAATCCATTAAAATGGCATCTTCATAACCATCATCGGTAGGGTAATAGTTTTTACGCCTGCCTGACTCAATAAAACCAACTTTCTCATATAAATATTTTGCAGCCTCATTTGACTGACGAACTTCTAACATCAGCACAACTGCACCCGCATCTTTCGCATCATGAATCAGTTGCTGCATTAGTAACGAACCAAAACCTAAACCTTGATTATCTGGTGCCACACAAATATCGAGTAAAGTCGCCTCATCAATAATCTGCTGCACTATCGCAAAAGCAAACAAATCATCTTGCTGCTTAATGCCCAAAACGCGATATAAAGGCCCAAAACACTCCTTTAAGCCAGTTTCTGACCAAGGATGAGTATGAGCTTGATTTTCAATACTCGCCATTGCAGTAACATGCTCAACGCCAAGGGGGACAATTAAGTAACCATCAGTGTTGTTCATTGGTCAGGCCTTTACTTAATTGCTGGGTTTTGTCTAAATGTTGAGAAATTTGCTGCCATAAATGACGTTTTTCATCCACAAGTGCATGAAGGTCTGTTAGCGGCGCACTTACAACCCAAGCAACACGAGGACGAACTTTTGTCTTACGCATATCCCATATCACCTGTGGTCCTTTAATCATTTCACAATCAAACTCGCACTGTTCAATATCAACGTTTAATAAACGCAATACATCATGGATAAACGTTTGATCAGATAAATCGGCATCGAGATCATGCAACACTAAGTAAGGCTTTAACGGTTTATCAGCACTGAGCCAGCGAGTAATATTCATCGCATCTAAAAAAGCAGATTTATCCATCGAACTCTCAAAAACAAGGATACTTCAACAAGCATAACAGTTAACTAAATAAGGTTGTAAGCTAATTTAACCAAAAAACTAAGCCTTATTTGTCGCAAGGCTTAAAACGACAAAATCACAGTCATAGGGAATTTAATGAATGCTTGAATTGCCGAAAAATAGTAAACCAAACATTTTCGATTATAAAATATGACTTATGACGACAAAATACTAGCTAGCATAAAATGTCAAAATGAGTGTTTCACATTAAGAAACGAAATCGACTATGTAGCTAGTTTGATCGAAGAGAAACAAATATGGATTGTCTGTATGAAAGTAAATGAGAGACATTGTGAATAGTACAAAAGACAAAGGCCTAGCATTTCTGCTAGGCCTTCTAAATTTGGCAGGGGTGGCAAGACTCGAACTCGCAACCATCGGTTTTGGAGACCGCTGTTCTACCAATTGGAACTACACCCCTGTTGACGAGGGGCATTATGCTAAAAGCCCCTCCAAAGGTAAAGTACTTTTTTAAATAAAGCGCTCAATTGCAGTTTTTTCAAACAAGTTAGCTAATCTAATCGATTAATGAGTAGATTATGCATTTATAAAATGGCTCGGACATTGGTTAATTTCTACGATCTCATGGTTAAGTGTAGAAACTGATAGTCCAAATATGGAAGTCGACAACAAGAACACAATTACGTTCAATTGATAATCTGATCTGAAATTTAGAATCGAATCATTGAACAATCGAGCAAAAATGACCTAGTCAGTTCCATAATATTAAGCGCAATAGGTAATAATAATCGCACCTATTAATCCTATAGAGAGGGGGATAAACCTGTTCTGTATTCTAATCTATTGTGGCTTAATGAAACTGTACACCGATTGAGGTAAAATCCCCTTAAGATAAAACGGTGTAAAAAGTAATGAAGACTCAACCAACTTACTCAACAGAATTTAGAATAGATACCGCTAACCTTG
>NZ_JACJDU010000021.1:0-72307 GCF_014163715.1 Shewanella sp. SR44-4
ACATGAAATTGATAAACATGAATGGATAAAAAAACGGCATCCGAAGATGCCGTTGTATCAATAAACCTATCGCTTATAACGAATAGTTTAGAACTTATAAGAGGCTGTAGTATGGAAGAAGCGACCTACGTTGTCATAAGCTGAGCTTGTAGTATCAGTACCTGTATAACCGTATGGTAGTTCACGGTTAAACACGTTATCGATACCAAACTTCAAACGAATACCTGAATCGAAGTTGTATGCAACTGCCATGTCGTTGATAAAGTAATCGTCAAATTCCATGTTGCTATTAGGATTCGCGTTTAAGGCTAATTCCTTATCAGTATAAAGGCTTACACCCTCAACATAGCGCGTTCTCCAGCTAACATCCCAGCTATCGATTGAGTAACTTAGGCTCCAGTTTGCTTGCCATTCAGCATAGCCTGCCGTGCCTGCAAGTTCTTCAAACGTATCTGGTTCATCCTGGAATGAAAAGTCTTTACGTTTTAATAGACGAGTCGCAATAAGGTTAGTGCGTACATCACCACTAAAGGCTTCAAAGTTATAACCAATATCAAAGTCGATACCAGCAGCTTCAAGAGATGCAATGTTTAATGAGAACTGTCTAATTTGAGTAATTTCGTGGCTAGTTGAATCACGAGTAATCAAACTACAGTATTCGTTATTCACACCAGATGGAGAATCAACACAACGGTCGATAATATCTTGAGCACCAACAGCACTGATTGCATTTTCGATCTCGATATTCCAATAATCGGTAGTGATCGATAATCCATCAATAAAATCAGGTTGATAAACAATTCCTAACGTGAAACTTTTCGATTCTTCTGCTTTTAGCTCGCGATTACCACCACTTAATCCTTCAAGGGTTTTATCGTCGTAATCAGCGTCAAAACCAGCAGGGATCCCTAGCGCCGCACAGTTAGCCTGGCGTTGAGTTGGATCAGCTAGATCATTTAAGTTTTTAGCACGACAAGAGTCATCTACAGAGAAGAATGTTTGGCTTGCAGCACCATAAAGCTCACTGATGTTAGGTGCACGAATAGCTTCTGAGTATGTAGTACGAACGCGGATCTGATCATCAACTTCCCAGCTTAAGCCCGTTTTCCATGTTGTTGCATTACCAATGGTGCTGTAATCAGCAAAACGTATTGCAAGATCTAAGTCTAGCTGACGTACCATTGGTAAATCGGCTAGCAAAGGAAGCGTGATTTCAGCAAAAATTTCGCTTACATCAAAATCGCCTTTATCTTCGCCCAATGCATTGAAGAAAGTACCTGCTGCATTTGAAGGTTCAAATATCTCACTTTCTTCTTTACGGTATTCAACACCAGTAGAGAAGCCTGCATAACCGGCAGGTAATTCAAATAAACTAGAGTTAGTTAGTGAGCCACCTAATACGGTTTGCTTAATAATCGATGTACCAGTTGAAGCGGTATTAATATAGTTAATAGCATCTTGACTTGGCGCGCCAAAACCAAAAATGTTGACTGGCACACAGCCTGCATCTCTAGCTGACTGATCACGACATACTGCAATCCCGTTTTCTAATACAGAATCAAGGGCGTTGGTGTAATTGTCATAGATTAAGTTATTTTTATTAACGCGCTCTAAATCAGTTTGACCATAAATAGCATAGGCATCGTAATCCCAATCTTGGAATACTATACCTTCAAGACCGATAACATAACGTTGAGTTTCGCGAGTATCATCTTCAATACGCGCACCCAAGTCCGTCATAAAACGACGAATATTAAGTGTATCTAATGGCGCTGAATTACCGTCGCTATCTTTGTTTGCTTTCATTAAAGCAACCAGCTCAGGATTGATAAAAGCATTATCAATTTTGATATCGTTGACCGGGTTACCAAAGAAAAATGCCGGTTGACCTTCATCTGTTGATTGGCTGTTAACGTATTTAGCTTCAAAATAAACGTTATGATTATCGTTAAGCTGGTAGTTTGCTTTAAAGTTAATATTGTAACGTTCGAATTCTGGTTGTAATTCGACAAACTGGTTTAAGTTAGTGACATCACAATTTGCACAACGAATACCATCAACATTTTGACCGCTATAAACATCGCTTAATGAGCCATCAGGATTAAAGCTTTTCCAACCATCTAAATTGAAGGTACCGGCATTACTAATCGTGTAGTGACCGGCGTTAGGAGTCCATATTTTGTCTGGATCTGATGGGTCATTGTTATCTTCAGTGCGGTTTTTATTTGCTAGGCTCGAAAAAGCAGTTGAAGTCTGATCGCGATCAAATGCTCTTAATTGCTCTTGAGCGCTGTATTCAACCGCAAAGGCAACATTACCATCACCTTGGGCAAAATCAGAACCATAAGATAATGAGAAACGGTCTTTATTGTGGCCACTATCGTCAGCCCAACCTTTGGTTGCTGATACATCTAAGCCATTAATATCTTTCTTTAAAATGAAGTTTACAACACCGGTTACCGCATCAGCACCGTAAATTGCAGATGCACCGCCGGTAATCACTTCTACTCTATCGATCCATACACTTGGAATGGTATTGACGTCGACTGAAGAAGTACCTGCAGAACTTGATACATGGCGTTTACCGTCCACTAACACGAGTGTTCTGGCGGTACCCATGCTTCTTAAATCGAGCAAGTTAAGACCCGAAGTACCAATAAAGCGGCCTGAGTTGGCAAGTGAGTAGGTGTTACCTAGTGCAGGTAATTGGTTTAGCGCTTCACCAATATTTGTTACACCAGTTGATAATAACTCGTCGCCAGTAATTACTGTAACCGGCGTTGGTGCAACAGCACCTTCACGAATAATACGTGAGCCTGTTACCGATATTCTTTCAACAGTTGATGCTGGATTAGCTTGATCTTCTGCTGCAAAGGTATTGAATGTGGTTGCTGCAGAAACAGCGACACCACTGATTAGCGCAAAGCGAATAGCTTTGGCTAAATGCGAATTAACTTGCATATTTTAACTCCCTAAAATGTTTTTTTATTATGGTGTAATCATTCAGATCATTTTTAATATAAAAATGAAACAAAGTTACACAGCTATCGATATAAGCACACCTAAATAAAAAAACAATATCAGGCCATCTGGTTGGTAATTAGCTGGGTATATACAATTAAGCTCATTTTTATTAACAATTCGACATCATAAACGCCAATAAGTTGTAATAATGTAAGCATCAAGATTACAATGTTATTTAAAGTAGTTTGTGTTGTTAATAAATGGTTTTTAATATATTGGTTTGTTGTGTTATTTGTGGCTGCCGAAATTTAATTTGTTAAAATAATGTTCATAAATTATTTTTAATTTTTATATGAAAAATTATAACCTAGCGTTTTTTTTAGGTAAATTACCGATTTAACATATTATAAATTTTTTTCATGAGTTTAATTAATGTGGTTTTTACGTAAAAAAATCTAGGTTTTGACCTTCGTTGATAATAGATTATTATTCATTATTTGAATATTAATGATTTTTAAGTGGTTTTTTATGCGCTTCGTTATTATGTTTAGCATGATGTCGATTGTCATAGATGATTGTCATAGATGAGTTTTTTATAAACAAAAAAGACTAGTAAGAAACATTGCAGATACTTTATCAATAAGCGCTATTCATAAGTACTGTCCATAAGCACCATTAATATTGAACACTATCCATCATTTTTAATGGCTAATAAAATCCTGATTCACTAGCGTAGGTTTTTATAATCACAAAATAAATCAGCAAATAACATCGATGATAAAGCCTCATGTAGATAGAACGCTGCAACATAAATTATGGCTACTGCCGTTTTTTATTGGCAAATGTAGGCATATGATTATCTATCGTAATAGCGGAAACAGAGTAAATACCCATTATGATATCTTTCTCTTCATTAACGGTGAGCAGTATAGATAGACTTTGCACGGGTTACCGTTTTAGCTCAGTCAATAATAGTTAGGTCTAAGATTACAACGATGAACCTGCGACATGACTTTGGGGTAACTGCGGATTAAGTGTATAAAAGCTGACACGATACTGATTTAACAGACTCAACAGCCGCAAACATAATGGTTTACATTGCATCGCGAGATAACTACGAATAACCGTTACTGCACATCAGTGCTGGCATCTACATTCACATCAATATCAGTATCAGTATCAGTATCAGTACCAATAAAAATACCACTATCAGTGATCAATCCATCAACTCTTCCATCAACTCTTCCATCAACTTTACCATCGGTATCATTCTATTTTTTCAGATGTTGGTATTACGAATTGTGAATCAATATTATTGATGGTTGCCATCATTATTATCAGATTTTATTCTGATTATTTCAAAGGTAGTCTTATGTTTCGACAAGAAGGCCGCCATGAATAGTAGAGTGATAATACATGTCTCACTGTTCCTACAATATTTATGCTGCAGCCAAAGAATAACCATTAGTTTATTTGGAATGTAGTTTATGACTGCTTTAACAACAAAAACTTCAACAGTGCCGATACAGAGTGCTTACACACAAGACGCTGCGAATAGTGCAGTTATCAACATGTGCCAGCAAGCTGAACAATACGGGCAATCTAAAGTCATTAAGTCGCACCTTGAGTCATTCGGTTTAGCTATTTTTGCCGGTGCTTTTATTGCGTTGGCTTTTGTTTTTTATATTACGGTAACGACCGGAACAATTGGTCCTTGGGGGCAAGTGCGCTTTATTGGTGGTTTAGCGTTTAGCTTAGGGTTAATTCTAGTGGTTATTTGTGGGGGGGAACTTTTTACCAGCACAGTCTTAAGCAGTGTTGCATGGGCTCAAAAACGGGTTACTACTAGAGATTTATTGATGTGTTGGACTCGGGTCTATGTTGGCAATTTTATTGGCGCTATGTTGATGTTGTTGTTGATTTTAGGGGCTAAAATGCACCTGCTCAATGATGGTCAATGGGGCTTGAATGCATTAAATATTGCGCAACACAAAATACATCATGATTGGAGCCAAGCATTTATTTTGGGCATATTATGTAATGTTTTGGTGTGCCTAGGTGTCTGGATGACGTTTTCCAGTAAAGACGTACTAACCAAAGCCTTCTTACTGATGCTACCCGTTGCCATGTTTGTCAGCAGTGGTTTTGAACACAGTATCGCTAACTTGTTTATGGTGCCGCTGGGGATCATGTTGCAGCAATTTGCATCGGTGGATTTCTTTAACGCTATTGGTGTACCCGCAAGCCAGTTTGCTGATATCACAATAATGCATTTTCTGTTTAATAATCTTATTCCTGTCACGTTAGGCAACATCGTCGGCGGTGCGTTATTTGTCGGTCTTGCTTATTTAATGATCGAACGATTAAAACACTCTAATGCTAATCATACAGCGCCTATGGCGTTAGCCACGTTGGCATTAGCTGAATGTATTCCGGCGATTGACGCGCATATGTCAAACCAGGCTATTTCAAACCAGGCTATGCCAAACCAGGCTATGTCAAATAAGTCTGCTTCTAACCAGCCTAATTCAGATAAGCCAATACCTAACGTACCAATATCAAGTCGACCAATGGTCAGTCAATCGACCACAGATTTTTCCAAATCACATTCAGTATTAACCCAAATCCACCATGAATCTAACCTTACACCTTCGCTAAAAACGAATGGGAGAACTGCTATGCCTAAATCAATTATTAATCTTACTGTCAGTGAATTAATGCAAGCGACACCTTTTACATTATCACCAGAACTCTCTATTCATGAAGGACTGATGCAACTCACTGCTGCGCAAGAACGAGGAGCACCAGTTGTCGACAAACAAAATCGCTTATTAGGATTTGTATCTCAACAAGATTTATTAAGATGCTTATGGTCAGAAGAATATAACAAACACATTAACAGTCATGTTGCTGATTTAATGCAGACGCAAGTGATGACCGTATCTGGCAACGATAAAATTGCCGATCTTGTTGAGTTAATGGTTGTCGACAGAGAGAAGTTGTTTCCTGTTACCGCTAGCGGAATGTATACCGGTAGCCGCTTTATGAGTTATGAAGAACGTTTAAGACATGCTTCTGCGAATAAACCGAGTAGTTTTCCTGTTGTAAATGAGGGAATATTGCTTGGAGTTATTACTCGAGAACAGATAGCTACTAAAATTTGTTCGGTGATGGGATAGTCAACTCAATCGATAACGCCTTTCACAAGCCATCTAATGGTTAAGTAAAGGCGTTATCAAATACCATTAAAGCGTTTTACTCATGCGTCTTGCTTCATTTAGGACGCAATCACGAAGCGGATTATCACCCGCATCATTGCGCCATACAAAAGACAATTGACGCTGTAGGTTAAGCTGTGGTGTATCAATCATAACCAGCTTACCTTCAGCAACATCTTGCTCTACGGTAATATGGGGCAGGCAGCTTAAGTAAGACCCATTTCTGACCAATGCCTTTAACAGCAGTACATGTTCGTATTCTTTCCACACATTGAGTTTTTCAAGCACACCGTGGATAGCTCCTTCAAAAATGCGTCTGGTACCAGCACCTTGCTCTCTAAGCACCCATTTTGCTTGTTCCAATTGCGCTAAACTAATTTTTTCAGCATTGGCATAAGGGTGGTGCGGCGCGGCAACTACCACAAGATGATCATCAATCCACTTTTCTTGATGTAAGCGGCTATCGTCGTTACGCCCCTCAATAATACCAAGGTCATAGTCGTAGTTAATTAATCCTTCAACAACGTGTTCGGTGTTTTCAACCTCAAGATCAATCCTTAATTCTGGAAAATCATTATCAATTTTGCTGATTAAGTTTGGCAATAAATATTCTGCTGCAGTTTGGCTCGAACATAACTTAAATTGACCACTAATTATGTGTTGTTCGTGTAAGCCAAATTGAATTTGTTGTGCATCTTGAAGTAATTGGCGTGCTTTGGGCCTTAACCAATTGCCCCAATGGCTTAGGGTTAGTCGGTTGCCTTGTCTAATAAACAGCGGACGGTCTAGTAAATTCTCTAGCTGAGAAAGTGACATACTCACCGCTGATTGGGTCATCGATAGCTTTCTGGCAGCTGCGCTAACACTTTCAAGACTGGCCACAGCATCAAAAACGGTAATTTGTTTAAGCGAGTATTTCATATCAGCGTAATAGCTCCGTTTTATGAATCATTTAAGTATCAATAAAATTGATGTTTACTAGTGTTTACTTCAATAAGTAAAACGGAAGGCTGTTGCATAGGCAAGCGACTTATATCAACTTTGCAACTGAGGTTTAGTTTTTAGTACAAATAAATAATTATTTATCGAAATTAGACAAGGAGTTAGCAATATATGCGATGAGCATGATGCTTTTTTAGTTGAGCAACGTTTAGGCTTTATTATGGAGATGAAACAAAATGGAGATGAAACAAAAAACCAGCCGAAGCTGGTTTTTATAATAGACAAATGTAGAGTCTATTCAAGCAATCTATTACTGTACGTTTTCGCTATCGCTAAACTCACCAGCAAATAACGCCGTTGATAAATAACGTTCAGCAGCTGAAGGCAATATAACCACAATAGTTTTATCAGCAAACTCTGGTAATGCAGCAATACGATTTGCAGCCACAACCGCGGCACCAGAAGAAATACCGACTAAGATACCTTCTTCTTTCATTAAACGACGAGCCATTTCAATAGACTCTTCGTTGGTTACCGCTTCAACGCGGTCAATAATAGATAAATCTAGGTTGCCTGGGATGAAACCTGCGCCAATACCTTGGATTTTGTGTGGACCTGGCTGAATTGGCTGGCCTGCTAATGCTTGCGCAATAACCGGAGAATCAACTGGCTCAACAGCAACAGAGGTAATGGTTTTGCCTTGTGCTTTTAAATAACGGCTTACACCTGTTAAGGTTCCGCCAGTACCAACACCGGCCACAAATACATCAACTTCACCATCGGTATCATTCCAGATTTCTGGACCAGTGGTTTTTTCGTGTATTTCAGGGTTAGCAGGATTATCAAATTGGCCAAGCACTAGGTATTTTTCAGGCGCAGATTGGCGAATTTCTTCAGCCTTATCAATGGCACCTTTCATACCTTTAGCGCCTTCTGTGAGCACTAAGTTTGCACCTAATGCTTTCAGTAGCTTACGACGCTCTAAGCTCATGGTATTTGGCATAGTTAAGGTTAATTTATAACCACGTGCTGCAGCAACATAAGCAAGTGCAATACCGGTGTTACCTGATGTAGGTTCAATTAACTCGATATCTTTGGTGAGTATACCTTTCTTTTCAGCATCCCAAATCATGTTAGCGCCAATACGACACTTAACACTAAAGCTTGGGTTACGTGCTTCTATTTTTGCTAACACCTTACCGTTGCTAACGCGGTTTAAACGAACTAACGGTGTGTTGCCTAAAGTATATGAATTATCTTCGAAAATTTTGCTCATGGATTATTTGCTCCTATGGTTGCATCGTCTAATCATAATCTGCTCAGCAGGATTTAGAAGTGAAAGTTTGTTCTTCTTTATGCTTTTTAGTTATTAAGGGGTTTATTTTTATTCTAAAAACCCTATAGATGCTGCTATATTAGGCTTTTGGAGTCAATTGTCATCACTCAATGGTCTGACCATCAAACAAATTTAATTTAGTATGACGAGATTAAATCATAAAATACTAGAATAGCGTTAATCAGCAAAATGTTTCTCTGTCGTGCCACGCAATTGATCAGTAAGGTCGTCGATAAGCGATGTTAAAACCTTCAGTGATCCATATCGATGTATTTGGCGCTCAATGAACTTTCGCTAACTCATTCACTAAAAATGGTAGAGTAAAATGAATAAAGTTGTGATTTCAGGCAGTGGTTTATATACACCACCTTACAGTGTCTCTAACGACGAATTAGTTAATAGCTACAATAGTTATGTTGACCAGTTTAATCAACAGCATTCGGCCGAAATTGAGGCCGGGACCACGCTAGCGTTGGCATATTCGTCAAGTGAGTTTATCGAAAAAGCCTCTGGGATTAAAAGCCGTTATGTCATGGTAAAAGACGGTATTCTTGATACCAATATTATGATGCCATTAATTGCAGATAGACCTTCTGAATCTTTGTCTATGCAAGCCGAGATGGGTATTGAAGCTGCGAACCAAGCATTACAACAAGCAAACTTAACGGCTGAAGATATCGATTTGGTTATTGTGGCGTGTGCTTATACCCAACGAGCTTACCCAGCTATTGCCATTGAAATCCAACAAGCTATGGGCACCAAGGGCTTTGCCTATGACATGTTAGTGGCATGTTCATCGGCTACGTTTGCAATTGTGAATGCCGTTAACGCTATTCGTGGCGGCACAGCTAATAGAGTGTTGGTCATTAATCCTGAGTTAACCTCGCCGCAAATCAACTTTCGCGATCGCGATAGCCATTTTATTTTTGGTGATGTTGCTACTGCAGTCGTGGTTGAACGCGAAGAGTTATCTACATCAAAACTTGCCTTTAACGTGTTGTCTACGCGCTGTGTAACCGAATATTCTAGTAATATTCGCAGTAACTTTGGCTTTGTTAATCGCTGCGACCCTGAAAATGCAACCACGGCAGATAAGCTGTTTCATCAGCAAGGTCGTAAAGTATTTAAAGAACTACTGCCGATGATTTACCAGCATTTGGACGCACAATTTACCGATGAACAAATAAAGCCTGAAGAATTTAAGCGCTTATGGCTTCATCAAGCCAATATAAACATGAATTTGTTTGTAGTGAAGAAGCTTCTTGGTGATAATGTTGAACCAACTCAAGCGCCTATTGTATTAGATGAGTATGCCAATACCGCTTCTGCGGGATCGGTTATTGCTTTTCATAAATTTAACCACGATTTTAAAACAGGTGATTTAGGCTTGTTGTGCTCATTTGGTGCAGGCTACTCTATCGGTAGTATCGTACTTGAAAAGTGTTAGATAGCTCGAGTACGAGACAATAATAAAGGTGACCATATTGCGAGTGTTGATTGTAGAAGATAGCACCACGGTATCGAAAATATTAAAACACATGATTGTTCAGGATCTTGGATACCATGTGGATATCGCACCTGATATGTCGAGTGCATTGGTTTTTTTAGAAAAAAATCAATATTTTGTAGTGGTTGCAGATTTAAATTTACCCGATGCTTCTGACGGCGATATTGTCAAGTTAGTGGCATCGTATTCGACTCCTTGTATCGTACTGACTAGTAATCTAGATGCTGCTCAACGTCGAGAAATCTTGAAACTCAGCATCGTTGACTATATCCCAAAAGATAAACGTCACAGTTATCAATATGTGGTCAAGTTAATTGACAGACTTTATCGCAATCAAGACGTTAAAGTATTGGTTGCAGATGATTCGCTGGTGAGTCGTAAGTTTGTAAAAATGCTACTTGAACAGCATTTGTTCAAAGTTATTGAAGCCAATGATGGTGAAGAAGCATTAGCCGTATTAGAGGCGCAGCCTGATATTCAGTTGCTTATTACTGATTACAACATGCCAAAGGTTGATGGTGTTGAACTTGTTTTGCGGGTACGTGAGCAGTTTAACCGTGAAGATATCGCTATCATTGGTTTGTCTAATGACAATGATGAAAGTTTGTCGGCAAAGTTTATTAAAAACGGCGCTAATGATTTTTTACAAAAACCGTTTGTGCATGAAGAGTTTCATTGTCGAGTGCTTAACACCCTTGATTCACTCGATATGATGCGTAATTTGTGGCGTAAAGCCAATCGTGATTATTTAACTAAAGCCTACACTCGGCGTTATTTTTTTGGTCAATACCAACAAAATGATTCGGAACAGAAACTGCTATCAGTGGCACTATTAGACATTGATTTTTTTAAAAAAATCAATGATACCTATGGCCATGATGTCGGCGATGAAGTGTTAATTGAATTTGTGCAACGCTTAGAAAACGCCTTTGGAGCTAACTTTACTGTAGCGCGTTTTGGTGGAGAAGAATTTGTTGTTGCTTTTAAAGGTTTAGATGCCATTAAAGCTAGCCTACTAGTGAATAAATTTCGGGAACAATGTGAAAGCAACCCGATAATGACCTCGGCAGGGGATTTGTCTGTTTCATTTAGTTGCGGCGTGTCTACCTTGAGTAATGAAACATTAGACCATGCACTGCAACGTGCCGATGAGTTGCTGTATAAAGCTAAAAATGCAGGTCGCAATAAGGTTGTTTCTCAGTAAGTTACTTCATCTGATGAGTTAGCTAATATAAGGCCGTTGATACTTGAGTATCAACGGCTTTTTTGCCTCGATGGCTGTCCCGACAAGGTTAATTGTAAACCTATTGGTTATGCCTAAAGCAGCCAAGCGTAACTGAGTTTCATGAAATAGGTTTTTTCGTCTTGGGTTAACGAGTCGATGTCATCATTAGCAATAAATGCGTCTGAATAACCGAGATAAAACACGCTTTGGGGGTTAAGTTTATAGCCATAGAGCAATTCATTACCAATATCTTGATACAGTGTATTTGGACGTTGGTAACGATATAAGTCAGGGTCGCGCTCTATGCGAGTATACACACTGCTTAAGCGGATAAAACTGTTTAGCGTCAGCTGCCAATTGAGGCGCATATCACTGAGATTAGCGGTAAATAAACGACCATCATCGACGTCTAATGTCTGGTAGCGGTGTGATATATCAAGCACTAATGATTCGGTTAATTTCCATTCGATGCCCGGATTCAACATAGTGATAGTTGCAGGCCTGTCATTAGCGAAATCAATGTCATCACCATAGTTAACATCTAGTTCTAATTTCAGCGATCCAATAGGAGTGAAGTTGGTGTAAAACCAACCTAAGGTTTCATTAAATTCACTAGTGTTATTCTCTATATCAATAATGCTCGGATTGTGGCGTCTGCCCACTCGTTGTCGTTGCACTATCCCTGTGGCGATAAAACTTTGAAGCCCGCCGTCAAACTCGATATACATTTCTGTTTCTTGCTCGAGTCGTTCGTTGTTTTGATTATGAGTAATGTCCCAATCGCCGCCGAGGTTAATTTTGCTGAAAAAATGATTGTCTGGATACCAGATGTAGCCACCGCCAGCAACAAATTTTGCGACATCAATTTTGTCGATAAAGCCAAGATCGGCACGGAAATCATCACCTGTAGATTCGTAGTGAGTACTGGCATACCAATTACGGCGTTCGTGTTGATAACTAACCGCGTACATGTTGTCGTTAAAATTATCGTCTTTATGGGTGCGTAAAACGCGTTCGTTAATATTACAATCACCAAATTCGCATCGTTCAGATGGTTGTAAACAATCATCCGTATTGCAAAAGTTAGTGAATAAATCGTCCGGATAAGCTGTTTGTGAATGCGCATATTGTGCGGTAAAAGTATCTTGTTTCGTCGGTTGGTACTTTATATCAACACTGGCAACATAGTTATGATAATCATCCGCTTGTTTTAAGGTCACCAGGCCACCGATTGAAAACTCTCTGCTGGGGTCAAATCGATAACGAGCCGCCATGTTATGACTTTGCTGATCTAATATCGCCACATCAGAACTTAAATTGCCAGGGACTAAAAACTGGGTTTGAGTGTCATTGGCCGCCAATATTGCAACAGTATGGTTGTCGGTTTTGCTGGTCAATTTTAAACCATAATCTGGCGAGCTAATATTGCGGGTGTGTAGCAAATCTAATTGGGTATCAAAGTAATCTTTGTTATCTAAGAAAAAGGCGCGCTTTTCAGGAAAGAAGAGTGCAAATGTGTTGTTAACATCTAGCTGACCCGCATCGGCTTCCACTTGAGAGAAGTCTGGGTTAATGGTGGCGTTAAGTAAGGTAGTCGGTGTGATCCCCCAACGTAAATCTAATCCAACATCGACATTACTGTCATCGCTCCAAGGTTGGGCTTGTGTTACGTCTCGTTGCTGGCCTTGATTTGCCACAATAGAGGGCGTGAGTTGTAAGTCTTTACCCTGAGTTGCGCCGGCTAAACCCGATGCGATACCTAATTGGCATAACTGACATGACACGTTACGGTCGATTTTATGAGTGGATAAGCGATGGGTTTCATTGCGAGGATAAAAGCGAATAAGCTCAATGCCCCAAGTTTGAATTGGATTACTGTCATCAAAATTAAACAGTCTTAAAGGGAGTTGTACCTCAACTTGGAAACCGTTTTTGGTCAGTTTACCTTTGCTATACCAAATCCCATCCCACGCATCACTTTCTTGGCCTGTGAGTTCATTTTCTATGGAATCACTTTGGACGCCATAAGGGTTAATAAAAAATTGGTAGGCTAAACGAGCATTATTGAAGGTGTCCAATTTAATACCCACCATGTCATCGCCCCAGGATTTGTCTCGATCACGTAGATTTGCCCTAATATTGTCCGGATTAGGATCGTGGGCAGTAAACGCAAAATATAGGCTGGTGTTCGACGCATAGACTTTAGCTGTGGTTGTCACTGGTGCAGCGGTATTCTCTCCAGGAGAGGTTTCATAACGCAGTATTACCTCGGTAGCATGTTGCCATGCAGGCTCGTTAAAGTCGCCATCAAGCTCAATATCTTCATTGATGGTCGGGATGTCGAGATGAAATTGCTGGCTCGACCCCGCAAACGCAGCAAAAGATAATAAACTGCTTAATATTACCAATGCTAACGTGAATATAACGTCACAGGTGCGGGTTAATCGGTTGATTGGGGTTAAGCTGCTAGTTGGCATTAAGTCGTTGATCACTTTTACTCTTTTTTATTTTTTGTTATTTGTCTTATTGTCGCAAAAAAGTCCTTAAAACGTAGGTCCGACTTGTACTAAAATCATCACTAAATTGTTACTGAATGTTAAATTAGCTTGCGTGAATGTAATAAAAAAGCCCGATAGTCGCTATCGGGCTTGTCTTGAGGCGCTGCAATCTAAGCTGGTCTACTGTTGGAGCATCCATACATCCATGCATCCATGCATCCATGCATCTAAGCATTAATTCTCTACAGATTAATCTGGGGCAATACTGCTATTTTTGTAGGCGTCACGATATTTATCGACCCACATAGCGGTTGCACCACAAATGGCTACCGGCATAACGATAAAGTTTACAATCGGTATCATTGAAAACACTGTCACGGTAGCACCGAAGCTAAAACTAGATCCTTTAGTATTTTTGAGGGCGAACTTCATATCATCAAAAGGCACTTTATGATTATCAAATGGATAGTCACAATATTGAATTGCCATCATCCACGCAGTGAATAAAAACCATAAAATGGGCGCTGCAGTTTGGCCGATAATCGGCAACCAAAATAACACTAAAAACAATAATGCTCGTGGTAAATAGTATTTTAGCTTAATCCATTCTCGACCAAAAATTCGCGGCAAATCTTTGATCATATCGACTGAACCGCCGGTGTTTAAGCTTTTTCCGGTGAGATGCTGCTCGACTTTTTCGGCCAACAAACCATTAAACGGCGCTGCAATCCAGTTCATTACGGAACTGAATAAAAATGACATTACCACTAGCATTGTTAGTACGGCTAATGGCCATAATAAAAAATTCAACCAGCTTAGATATTCTGGGAGTTGTCCATCCATCCAGGTAAATAATGCTGTTAATTGTCCTAGTGCAAAATACATCGCTGAGGCGAATAAGACTAAATTGATCATCAGCGGTATAAAGACAAATGAGCGCAAACCCGGTTGTTTAATTAATTGAAACCCTTGGATAAAATAATTCACACCACTTTTCTTGGCGATTATTGAATTGGTAACCATTGAGACTGCCTATTTTGTGACTTATATTGTTGATTTTGACGAGCCAAGCACAATAAAACAAGTGATAAACTGTGTCAAAAGGATAAAAATCGTTACAAAAAGCTGCTCAATTGCTAAAGTGAGCTGCTTTTTCCTTTTAATGCGTACCTGAACTGGCAACATGAGATTAAAACAAATAAAACTTGCTGGATTTAAGTCGTTTGTAGACCCAACTAAAATCCCATTTGATAACGCCTTATCAGCGATTATTGGCCCTAACGGCTGCGGGAAATCCAATGTGATTGATGCCGTGCGCTGGGTGCTGGGCGAAAGTTCAGCAAAGCATTTGCGCGGTGATTCGATGACCGACGTTATTTTTAACGGCTCATCGGCACGCAAACCCATTTCTGTTGCGGGTGTCGAACTGGTATTCGAGAACATTCAGGGAAGGCTCACTGGACAATATGCCAGTTATCAAGAAATCTCGGTAAAGCGACAAGTTAACCGCGACAGTGAATCAAGTTATTTCCTTAATGGTCAAAAATGTCGTCGAAAAGACATAACCGACTTATTCATGGGTACGGGTCTTGGGCCGCGTAGTTATGCCATTATCGAGCAAGGTACTATTTCACGCTTAATCGAATCTAAACCTCAAGAATTAAGAGTGTTTATTGAAGAAGCTGCAGGCATTTCGCGTTATAAAGAACGTCGCCGTGAAACCGAAAACCGTATTCGTCATACCCGTGAAAACCTCGAACGTTTAAACGATATTCGAGTTGAACTCGGTGCTCAATTAGACAAATTATCGCAACAAGCAAAAGCTGCTCTGCAGTATCGCGAATTAAAAAATAGTGAACGTGAGTTGCATAGTCAACTATTAGTGATGCGCTATCAGCAATTGTTGCAGCAAACAGACCGACTTGATGCCGAAACGGCCGAAGGTGAGCTTAAATCTGAAGCGTTAGCCAAAACCGCACAGCAGGGCGACACCAGTGTTATTCAGGTGAAACAGCAATTGGCTGAGCTCAGTGATGCTGAACATAAGCTAGTAGAGCAATATTACCAAGCCGGTAATACCATGACCAAGCTTGAACAGCAGCTTGCTCATCAGCAGCAACAAGACTCTCAGTTACAGCAGCAAATTCAAGTATTACAACAGCAAATCAAACAAGCTGACGATAATATTATCAGCATGACCGATACTCATCAGCAATTGGTTGCGCAATTGGATACTCACCAACCCGCTTATGAACAGGCGAGTATTGTGCTTGAGCAAATCGATGAGCAAGTTTTTGCTATCGAAGAAGCGTGTGATGATCAGCAGCAACAAGTAACCCAATATGCTGAGATCTTAGCAACTAACAAAATGCAGTTGGCACTGAGCCAATCGACGCTCAGCCATCAACAGCAAAGTTTGGTTCAAAACGAACAGTACTTAGCTCAATTACAAACAGAGTTAGCTGTTTTAGCTCAGCAAGACAACCAACAGCAGTTGCAAAACAGCACGGCAGAATTAGCTAATGTTGAACAACAACTAAATGATAAACAGCTGCAGTACAGTCAACTTGAGCTTTCCTTACTTGAGCAGCAACAAGCCGTCACTGAAGCGAGTGATGCTTATCAAACCCTTAAGCAAACTGTCACTCGTCATCATTCTCGATTGCAATTTATTGATGAGTTACTGGCCGATCATACTCAAGATGATGGCCAACAATTATGGCAAGTTATTGAGGTTGTGCCTGGCTGGGAGAAAGCGGTCGATAAAGTGTTACAAGGCTTAAGTCAATTACCTGTTCTAGGGTTGGGGCAAACATCTTCATTGAGCGTTTATCCGCCTACAGTGGGTTTTGAACCACAGCATCAAGTGACGTATCCTGCTTTAACAACCCCAGTTAATTTAACGCCATGGTTACAACATGTTGTGTGGGCGTCCAGTCTCAGTGAAGCAAAGGAGTTATTACCAACATTGCTTCCTGAGCAATATATTGCCACTCAAGAAGGTTACTTGATAGGCAATGGTTTTGTGCTCAATCATACTCAGGCAGGGCAATCCGCTATTGTACTGAGCCAAGAGCGAGCAAGCTTAAGCCAGCAATTAATAGAACTTGAGCAACAACAGCTATTGTCTCAACAATCTCTGACATCGTTAACTCAACGGGCCGCGACCACTCAGGTAGAGCTGAATCAATGCCAACAGGCTTGTCATCAGTTGCAAATAGAGCAGACAAAACTGCACTCTTTGGTGACGAGTTTAACTCAACAAGCCGTTGAGAAACGCGATAAGCAACAGCAATGCAGCCAATCAATCGCCAAGCTTGAACAGCAAATTGGTGATAAACAAATACATGTCGATGCCCTTGAAGAACAAGTGCTAACGCAAGAAGATGTATTGTTGCAAGCAATGAATCAACACGATGTTGCTCAACAAGCTTGGCAAACAAGCCAAGCTAAATTGCGTGAAACCAAAGTTACTCGCACCGATGCTGCAAATAGCGTTAAACAGCTGCAAGCACAAGTGCAACAACATGCTACCCAGCAAGCATTGAGTGAACAAAAATTAAAGCAACAACATGAAAAACAGACAGAATTAGTCAGTCAATTGACTCAGTTACAACAAATGTTGCTCGACAATCAGCAACAACAAGGTCAACATGATTTAAGTCAATTATCAATACAACTGGCGCAAGCACTCGAGCAGCAACAAGCATTACAGCAGCAATTACAGCAAAATCGGTCTCAACAAGCAGAGCTTCAAACCAGTTTAGACCGTTTAGTATTGATGCAAAAACAACAGCTTGTAGTGTTACAAGACTTGACTCAAAAGATAAGCACGTTAAAGTTACGTCGTGAGGGCTTAAAAGGGCAGGCTAATGGGCAGCTGCAATTGCTGCAAGAACAGCAAATTCAGCTACAACAGGTCATTGCCGACATACCTGAACATGCATCTGTTGATGTTTGGTCGCAACAGCTTGAAAAAGTAAAACAGAACATTATACGTTTAGGTGCTATCAACCTTGCAGCCATTGAAGAATTTGAATCGCAACGAGAGCGAAAAGCTTATTTAGACAGTCAAGATGACGACCTAAATAAAGGATTAGCGATTTTAGAAGACGCTATCCGTAAGATAGATAAAGAAACCCGAAGCCGTTTTAAAGCCACATTCGAAACGGTAAACCATGATTTAGGGCTGCTATTTCCTAAAGTTTTTGGTGGGGGAAGAGCTTATTTGGCATTAACCGGTGATGACCTGCTTGAAACGGGTGTTACTATTATGGCGCAACCGCCAGGTAAGAAGAATAGCACCATACATTTACTTAGTGGTGGAGAAAAAGCGTTAACCGCTTTATCATTAGTCTTTGCCATTTTTAGACTGAATCCAGCACCTTTTTGTATGCTAGATGAAGTAGATGCACCTTTGGATGACGCCAACGTCGAACGTTTTTGTCGGTTACTGAAAGAAATGTCACAAAGTGTGCAATTTATCTATATCAGTCATAATAAAATAACAATGGAAATGGCTGATCAACTTATTGGCGTTACTATGCATGAACCTGGCGTTTCAAGAATAGTCGCAGTGGACATTGAAGCCGCCGTCGCCATGGCAGACGCGGTATAAATTTGCAAGACAGGGAATCTAATGAAAGATCTACAACTGGTGTTGTTCGTATTAGGCGCGATCGCAATTATTGCGGTGTTAGTGCACGGTTTTTGGTCGATTCGCAAACAACAACCTAAATCTATGAAACAAAGTCCGATGGCAGGATTTTATAAAGACCAAGCTAAACGTCGAGACTCTGAAGGTTTTGATGCCGATGGCATTGGCAAAGTGCGTGTACGTAAACCCGGTGAGGTTGAAGATGTAGTCATTAAGCCTGTATTAAAGACCAATTTAAGTCAAAAACCACACTCAGGTGCAACTAAGCTCACCGATACTCCTTTACAAGACTCACTGCGTCAGCCTGGTCCGCACCAAACTGAGCCAGAACATATTCAACCTAAAGTAGTACAGCCTGCGCAACAAAGCTTATTTGTTGAAGACGATGTTAAACCTGCTCCTACGGCAAGTACGTCAATGAATACCCCTAAAAAGATATTCAATACTTCAACCAGTACAGCCAAATTAGAAAGTTACACAGGTAAACCTGTCGCCGCCAGACCAGAACCCACTAAGCCAACGGTACAAGCCGCGGTGCCAAAAGTGGATGTTAGCCCTGAAGTAGCGGTTAAAGCTGAAGTAGAGGTTAAATCTGAGGTTATTACCTCTAAAGCAGATGCTCCAGTAAATGAACCTGTAGAGCCGACCGATGTATTAGTACTGCACATTGTTGCTAAAGCAGGCGAGCAAATCCAAGGCGCAGAATTATTGCCAAGTTTGTTGTCGCTCAATTTCAAATTTGGTGATATGGATATTTTTCATCGCCACATCGACAATGCTGGTACTGGCAAGGTGCTATTTTCACTCGCTAACATGTTAAAGCCTGGGATATTTGACCCGGATAATATGGAACAATTTGTCACCCAAGGTGTGGTGTTGTTTATGACCTTACCTGGCTATGGCGATCCATTGATGAACTTCACCATTATGCTGAACTCGGCTTATCAAATTGCCGAGGATCTCGGTGCTGAATTATTGGATGGACAACGCCAAACTTGGTCAGATGCAACCAAAAAAGATTATTTACGACGACTCAATGCGGCGTAGGTTGATGTTTTTATTAAGGCCGCAGCAGCGGCCTTAATTGTTTTATACCTTTACACTTTATCAAGCAAATCACGGTTACAACCTGTATGACGGATGCCACAATGCACGCTATTCAAACTGAAATGGATCAACTTACTCACACCATTAACCAACATAATATTCGTTATTACGTTGATGATGCTCCGTCAATACCCGATGCTGAATACGACAGATTAATTAAGCGCCTAACTGAGTTAGAACGTGACTATCCGCAATTTAAATCGGTAGATTCACCGACACAACGCGTCGGTGGTATAGCATTACAAAAATTTGCTCAAATTACCCATCTTAAACCGATGTTAAGTCTCGACAATGCATTTGAACAAACTGATTTCGCTGCTTTTAATAAGCGTATAACGGATAAAGTCGATAGCGTTGATTATGTTTGCGAACCTAAACTCGACGGTTTGGCCGTGAGTATTACTTATCGTTTCGGCGTTCTTGAACGCGCCGCAACGCGAGGTGATGGTAGCGTTGGCGAAGATATTACTGCAAATGTACGCACTATTCGTTCAATTCCTCTTAAGTTACGCGGTGAAGGATTTCCAGATTTAGTTGAAGTCCGTGGCGAAGTGTTTATGCCTAAAGCGGCTTTTGAGGCATTAAACCAGCGTCAAATCAGCAAAGGTGACAAAGTCTTTGTTAATCCTCGTAACGCTGCAGCCGGTAGTTTACGCCAATTAGACAGTAAAATTACTGCTTCAAGGGCACTTGGGTTTTATGCTTATGCATTGGGTGTGGTCGAAGGCGAGTCACAACCGATGCAAACAAGCCATTATGGCCAACTGACACAGTTGCAACAATGGGGTATTCCCGTTAGTAGTGAAGTGAAAGTGACTGATTCATTAGAAAAAGTCTATGCATATTACGCTGATATTATGGCCAGACGCAGTGCGCTCGAATATGAAATCGACGGCGTCGTCATAAAGGTCAATGACATTGCTAAGCAGCAAACTCTTGGTTTTGTCGCTAAAGCCCCTCGATGGGCCATCGCCTATAAATTTCCAGCCCAGGAAGAAATGACCTTGTTAGAGTCGGTCGACTTTCAGGTTGGCCGAACGGGTGCTGTTACCCCTGTTGCCCGTCTCAAACCGATATTTGTCGGTGGCGTGACCGTGTCTAACGCGACCTTGCACAATGCTGATGAAATTGCCCGTCTTGGGGTGAAAATAGGCGACACAGTGATTATTCGCCGCGCAGGTGATGTTATCCCACAAATTGTTGCTATCGTGCCAGAACAGCGTCCAGATGATGCGCAAGATATTATCTTTCCGCAACATTGTCCGGTGTGTCAAAGCATTGTTGAGCGTTTAGAAGGTGAAGCTGTAGCGCGTTGTAGTGGTGGACTTTTTTGTGAAGCGCAACGTAAAGAGGCGATTAAACATTTTGCATCCCGTAAAGCATTAAATATTGATGGCATGGGCGATAAAATCGTTGAGCAATTAATTGATAAAGAACTGGTCAAAACGCCAGCAGACTTGTTTTCCCTGACCGCTTCTAGCATCACGATGTTAGATCGCATGGCGATGAAGTCAGCCACAAATATTGTCGCGGCGATTAAACACGCTAAAGCCACTACATTGGCGCGTTTTTTATATAGTCTTGGGATCCGCGAAGTCGGCGAAGCTACCGCCGCTAATTTAGCCCAACACTTTGCCGAATTTGAGCGTATTCGAACTGCTAGCGTTGAACAACTGCTCGAAGTCGCTGATGTTGGTGACATTGTAGCAAAACACATTCGACAATTTTTTGCACAGCCACATAACATTGAAGTAATAGAGCAATTGCTTGAAGCCGGCATTACTTGGCCTGTTATTGAACAAGCTGACGAATCGCAGCTTAGTCTTAAAGGGCAAACGTGGGTGTTAACTGGTACGCTAACTCAACTTAATCGTAACGATGCCAAAGCCCAATTACAGGCTTTGGGCGCCAAAGTGGCTGGCAGTGTTTCGAAAAATACTGATTGCCTTGTTGCTGGTGAAGCAGCTGGCTCTAAATTAGCAAAAGCTGAAGAGTTGGGCGTTAAGGTGATAGATGAACAAGCTCTGATGGATTTATTAAATGCGGCTAACTAACATGAAAACTAGTATTGCTTTATTTATGCTGGTGCATGCCGATAAGAGTTTATTGTGAATTTTAGTAATATTACTTGGTTAGATGATCGTGGTCATATAAAACCGCCATTATTTTTGTATTTGATTTTGGTCTTTTTAGCCCGTGGCTGGTGTATTTTTATTGCATCCTTAACCCAGTTTAATGACCGTGCTGGTTTAGTAAGGTTATTTTATCCTGAAAAAAGCGATTTTGTATCGGCGCTAATTGCTGGTGTCGGGGCGATACTGATTTATGGACTTATTATTGCCGAGCGTAAACGCAGCTGGCCGATATTAATACCTTTGTTTAGACGTAGTGCTTGGTTTTTGTGGGGATTACTCATTATTGATGGACTATTTTTGTTCCAACGTATGATGCACGATGACTATTTGTTTAAAATTGGCTATTCGATTGATGCACTTTTTCTGTTTTGGTCAGTTATATATGTCTTCAAATCAAAGCGGTTATATTACTATTTTACCGACTGGACCCCTGATGATAGTACTGTGCAAGTCGAAACCATATCTGATGATGAGATTAAGCCAGATACGAAATAATGTACGACTTGGTATAAATACACTATTATTTATTGGTTTCCAAAAACATTAAAATGTATGACTTTGATACACATAGCTCTATTTCAAAAATGTTAGCGTAGAAATGACATTATCATCTCGGCCATAACTTGGCTAATGTGAAAAAGGATCAGTACTTTGGCTAAAACAGAATTAACACAAATACCTGTTTCGCAAATGGTTATCGGGTTAACCGTTAAGCTGCCTTTGTCATGGACAAACCATCCTTTTTTTCGCAGTAAAGTAAAGCTTGAACAACAAGTGCAAATAGAGATGATCAAAGGTCTCGATGTGTCATTTGTTTACGTGATTGATGGCCATGATTTGCTGCCTAAAGTTGATGAGCCCGTTGAAATTGAGCCACCAGAAGAGGTTGTTGAACAAGAAATTGATTATCGACCTTTGGCTAAAAAAAGTATGCGAGTTAGCCAACAGCGCTTTGTAAAATCGGTTAACGATAGTCGAACCGTTTTTGGTAAAATAGTCAGCGATCCTGAAGGTGCTTATCGTGAAGCTGCCACCTTAGTCGAAGATTTAGTCGATCATTTATATGAAAGTGAAACCCCTCATTTAACGCTCGTGGGCAGTGGCGAAACAGATGTTAGTGTTACTCAACATGGTATTTCAGTTGCGGTGATCTCTATGATGATTGCCCACACATTATCACTGTCTAAAAAAGAGGTTCGTGACATTGCATTAGGCAGTTTGTTTCATGACATTGGTAAGTTAAAAGTCCCAGAGGCAATCCGGCGTAAAAAACGTGGTGAGTTAACTGACCATGAAATTAACTTTTTAAAAATGCACCCTAACTTTGGCCACGAGATGCTTAACCGCACCGGATTATTTCCTGAAGCCATGTTAGACATAGTGTTGCATCATCATGAGTTTATTGATGGTAGCGGTTTTCCTAATAATCTGACCGAAGCTAAAATTTTACCCACCACCCAAATAGTGTCATTAGCTAATGACTATGAAACACTGTTACATCAATACCAAACGCCACAAGTTGCACTGGGTATTTTATTTAAAACTCACAGCAGTAAACACAGTGATAATTTAATTTCGGTTTTAGTCAAAATATTAGGTATTTATCCTCCAGGCACTATAGTGCGCTTAACCGACGAAAGCATCGCTAAGGTGATGATGACAACTGCCGATGTAAAACAGCCACATGTGTGGTCATGTAACCTCAGTGGGGGGGAACCTAGTTTTCGTTTTTTAATTAACGAAGATGTTCAAGTTCAAGAAGTAATGAAATTAGACGAATTATCTGAGGGTGCCATTAAAACATTGCAAGCCAATAGTCCAATTAGTTTTTACTTCAATAACTTCAATCATTAAAATTTAACGTCGTAATATCGAGAATACATGAATACAGTTACTATTATCGGATGTGGTTGGTTCGGTTTGCCGCTCGCGACACAATTAGTTAAGCAAGGTATTAAGGTAAAGGCTTCAAAACGTCACCCTGAGGATTTAGTCCAATTACAGCAAGCCGGTATTGATGCTTATCAGTTAGATTTGGCAAATGTGACTAACCAAGCAAAAAACTCGTCTTTATTCGATGCAGACGCTATCGTGATTAACATACCACCGGGACTTAGACGAGGCGAAACTGATTACCTTGGCTATTTAACTCGGTTAATAAACTTGATGGGTGAACGCCAATATCAAAAAATTATTTTCATCAGTACGACTGGGGTTTATCCTTCGCTAGATCAAACTGTAACCGAACAAGATGCTGCTGCTTTTAATGATACCAGTGGTACATTATTACAAGCAGAAGCGATGTTTTCAGCTATGAAAAATAGCTGTGTTGTACGATTTTCAGGCTTGGTTGGACCTAAGCGACATCCCGGACGTTTTTTTGCCGGAAAAACGGATGTCAGTGGCGCCAATGTTGCGGTTAATCTGGTGCATTTAGATGACTGTGTTGCTGCTGTTAGCTTAATTCTTTCTCGCAACGATACTTTAGCTATTTATAATCTTGCTGCAAACGTTCATCCTACTCGTGGTGAGTTTTATGTTGCTGCCGCTGAACATCTTGGGTTAAGTGCGCCAGAATTTAATCAACAACAACAACCCAATAAAACTATCGATGGGCAGTTAATCTGTCATCAGTTAGGGTTTACATATGCGTTTAATAATCCATTCAAAATGCTTGATGCTTGCTAAACTGGCATAGGCTATAATAGCCAGAATATTTTGATTAAAAGGCGATTATTGTGACGACTCAAACTCAAGCGTTTGCATTACTTCAAGGTGATGAATTCGTAGAACTGTACAAAGTACTCAAAGTACTCGGTTTAGTGAACGGTGGTGGCGAAGCAAAGCATGTCATTACCGAAGGTCAAGTTACCGTCAACGGTGAAGTTGATACTCGTAAACGTAAAAAGTGTGTTGTTGGCGATGTCGTTTCGTTCAATGGCGCGACAATTGAAATTGTTCCTGCACAGTAAGGATTGATAAATGCAATTCCCAGAAGATGATAATGGCCAAATGTTGGCTGCAATGGCAGATGCCGGTATTGACCTTACTCAATCAATAGAAGTCGATTTCTTCTTGGTGTTTGACGATCAACGTGATGCCGAGTCAGCCTTAGAAGCATTAAGCCAAAAAGACCTCCAAGGTGAGCTTGAGCTTAACTTTGATGAAGAAAGCACCAAGTGGGAAGTGATTGTTTGCCTGCAAATGGTACCTGAATACGCAACGCTTGTGGCTAAAGAAACTGAGTTAAATAACTTTGCCAAAGAGTTTGACGGTATTTCTGATGGTTGGGGCGTGATGCAAAACCAAGCCAGCGATAATGAATTTGCAGATGATGACCATGTTCACACTGAGCATTGTAAGCACTAACATTGCCAGCAACTAACATAGTCTTCACTATAGATTGAATTATTCAATTGAACAAAAGCCGTTAATGCCCAGCATTAACGGCTTTTTGATTATACAAAGCGACGTAGTTTAGTCTTCTTTTATCTCATTAATGACTTCTTTGGTTTCATGTCCAATAGCTTTAACGGTATCGCGCGTCCCGTGACCGATAGCTGTGGTCACTTTTTTTGTGGTGTGACCGATTTCTTTGCCAGTCTGTTTTAATTCAGCACAGGCGGACAAAGATAGAATAAAGCTAAACGATATCAGTATTACGATGATTTTTTTACACATTGTAGTAGCCTTATCAATAATCTAATATGAGATGTATCATCAGCTTAGCGTCGTTGCTATTTCAGCATAACGGGTTTGATGGTTAAAGGGTGTAATCATGGAGTTAAATGGCACATTGATTGGCCAAATTATTTTCGTTTTAACCTTAGTTGTGGTGTTCTTCACCTTAAGATTTGCCAAGGGGAAAACCACAAATTTACCCTTGGTGGGTTTTTACGCTCTTGTGTTAAATCTCATTTTTGCCCCTGCTGGGTGGATATATTGCTGGTACTGGTCAACCAAACCGTTTTTATCCAAATAAACCTAAACTTAAGAACATCACGAATAGCTAACTTGGGATAATAAACTGTTCGTTCTATTTTAGGTTAACTAATTTATGGAATATTAACCTCGGTTAATGGTGATATCAGAGACATATCCATGTTCTGTCGCTATTAAGGCTTGCTTGAGCATGGTGGCGGCTTCTGTTGCCGTCATAAAGCTTGATGTATTAATGTCTTTGCCACTGGTTTGCCAAAAGTCCGTTGCCATTCCTCCTGGATATACCGCAATCAATTTCATCGGGCTGCCTTTCAATTCTAATCGTAACGATTCTACCAATCCCTTTATGGCCCATTTTACGGCACAGTAAGTCGACTCATTTGCTTTGCCTGCTTGCGCTGCGGTCGACATCACGACTACTACAGTAAGGTTGTGATCACGATAGCGACTAATAAGTTCACGCAGCACTAGAATGCTTGAAGTGAGATTGTTGTGGATTAACTGATTAATCGCTTCATGTGCTTGTTGTTCGATAGGGCCAAAATAACCACTGCCAGCACAATGAATAACCTTGCTTGGCGGCGCTGATAAACGCGAAAATAATGCACTGACATCTTCGGCCACACACAAGTCTGCTGTGTGAGTTTGTACGTTAGCTTGCTCTGGTTGAGTTAGGCCAGCCATTACACCTGCTAATTTTTGCTCACTGCGACCTGTCACCAATAACGGTTGATTTTCTGCAGCATACAGTTGTGTTAGTGCAGCACCTAAGCCGCTACTTGCGCCGGTAATAACAATCATAATAAAACCTTCAGCTCAATATTTACTAGGCCGACTACTATAACAATGCCTAAGTGAACAGCAAAGCGGTTGTAGTCCATTTCTCAAATCGATTTTCAAATCTGATGTTTAAGTCAATATAAGCTTATTAATGGGTAATACGTTATTTGGTCAGTGTTTATTAGCCCAAGCTGAAATTAGTTGGGTAAAGCTGAATAAATTACACAGAACGCTTTGTATTTTGACGATAAAGATTGTCTAATAACGCCTTATATTATGTCAGCCGACTTCACGCTATTCCTAATAACGAGACTCCCCATGCTTGAACTCACGCTCCAACTCGCGGTTATTTTATTTTTTGTTGCTCTGGTTGCGGGGTTTATCGACTCGATTGCTGGCGGCGGAGGCTTACTGACCATTCCCGCATTAATGTGGGCAGGGTTACCTCCAGCAGCGGCATTGGGTACTAATAAACTGCAAGCGTGCGGTGGCAGCTTTTTTGCGAGCTTATATTTTGTACGTAAAGGGATGGTTGATTTACGCAGTATCAAACTGTCGTTGATATGCGCTTTTATTGGTGCATCAATTGGAACAATATTAGTACAAATGATCGACGCTAAATTATTGGAGGTCGTGCTGCCATTTTTAATTCTAGCCATTGGTTGTTATTTTTTATTCTCTAAAAAAATAAGTGAACAAGATCGCCAACAAGTCCTCACCCCAAGTGTATTTGCCTTTACTGCCGCATTGGGCGTTGGTTTATATGATGGTTTCTTTGGCCCCGGTACTGGAAGTTTCTTTGCCTTAGCATTTGTGTCATTGGCTGGTTTTGGTTTGGCCAAGGCAACCGCGCATGCAAAGCTACTCAATTTTGCCACTAACATTGCGTCGTTAATTTTCTTTTTAATCGGTGGTCAAGTCGCAGTGGTATTGGGATTAATTATGCTGGTAGGCCAAGCAATTGGTGCTACGTTAGGTTCACGTTTAGTGGTGACCAAAGGCGTTAAAATCATTAAACCTTTGGTGGTAGTGATGTCATTGGGCATGAGCGGCAAATTATTGTGGTCGCAATATATGTGATAGCAGTGCATGTGATCGCGGTACATGTGATCATAGTAGCGATAATTTGGGTTTATTAACGCCAGCATTATGTGGTGTACGTGTTTGTTTTTATTGAAGGGATGTTATGCGCATTATTCACACATCAGATTGGCATCTTGGCCAATATTTTTATGGTAAAAGTCGCGCAGCTGAGCACCAGGCCTTTATGCAGTGGTTACTTGAGCAAATCAACATCCACCAAGTTGATGCGCTTATTGTCGCGGGCGATATTTTCGATACTGGCACACCGCCAAGTTATGCCCGTACGCTATACAATCAATTTATTGTTCAAATTCAACAAACAGGTTGCCAGCTAATTTTATTGGGCGGTAATCATGACTCTGTGTCGACGTTGAATGAATCTAAAAATCTCCTTGCTTGCCTAAATACTGTGGTTATTCCAGGTGCATTCGAGCATGTTGAAGAGCATGTATTTACCCTCAAAAATCGCCAAGGTGAAGTGGGTGCTATTTTATGTGGTTTACCCTTTTTACGCCCGCGTGATGTGGTGCTAAGTGAATCAGGTGAGTCATCAATTGATAAACAACGTAAATTGGGTGATGCCATTAGCGAGTTGTATCAGCGCTGTTTTGAGCAAGCTGAACAACTCAATAATACATTTACTACGCCAGTACCCATTATTGCGACAGGTCATTTAACCACAGTGGGTGCAAGTACTTCAGAATCCGTGCGTGATATCTATATTGGCAGTTTAGATGCCTTTAATGCAGCGCTGTTTCCTGCCGCAGACTACATTGCATTAGGTCATATTCATCGCCCCCAAGTGGTGGCGAAATCTGAACATATTCGTTACAGCGGTTCACCGATAGCGTTAAGTTTTGATGAACTCGCGGCAGATAATGCCACTAATAAATCGGTGTTTTTGGTCGAATTTAGAGATGCCAAATTATCTCAAATCACAGCATTAATGGTGCCAGTTTTCCAGCCGATGCAGGTGTTAAAAGGCGACTTAGATAGCATTGAACAGCAGATAAGCGCATTTGCTTTGCAAGCAGAATCCGCAAAAATGACTTGGTTGAGCATTGAAGTGTCACAACAAGATTATTTGTCTGATTTGCAATCGCGCATTGCCGACATGACTCAAGACAAAGCGGTTGAAGTATTGCAGTTAAAGCGTGCCCGTAGTCAACGACAGCAACACATTAAGCAGCTCGATAATGAAACCTTATCTGAGCTCAGCGTCGACGAGGTATTTGGGCGACGTTTGTCGCAAGAAGAGTTTGAGAGTGAATCGCAACAGGCACAGTTAGGACGAATAAAGCAACGCTTTAACCAAGTGTATGCCGAAGTGGAGTCTGAGCGAAACAGTCAAGAAACGGCTGCGAGCCATGTGTTACAAGAAACGTCGACAGAAGCCGTTGCAACAAAAAGTGCAACCGAGGGTGAGCAATAATGAAAATTCTAAGCCTTCGCTTTAAAAATATTAACTCACTTAAAAATGAGTGGAAAATCGACTTCACCCAATCGCCATTTGCTGAAAACGGTTTATTTGCTATTACAGGTCCTACAGGCTCAGGTAAAACCACCATTCTCGATGCGATTTGTTTGGCGCTTTACCATCGTACACCGCGGTTAAGTAATATTTCTAAAACCACCAACGAGTTAATGACTCGTGGCACTGCAGAATGTTTAGCTGAAGTTGAATTTGAAGTTAAAGGTGTCGCTTACCGAGCGTTTTGGAGTCAGCGTCGTTCGCGCGACAAAGCCGATGGCAATTTACAAGATGCGCAAGTCGAATTGGCTAAACTCAGTGATGGTAAAATCCTTGCCAGTCAGATAAAACGTAAAACCGAATTAATTGAAGAAATCACCGGACTCGACTTTGCTCGTTTCACTAAGTCGATGATGTTGTCACAAGGCCAGTTTGCCGCTTTTTTAAATGCCGAAGCCAATGAGCGCGCAGAACTATTGGAAGAGCTAACGGGTACTGAAATTTACAGCTTAATTTCAGCGCGAGTGCATCAGCATTTTTCTGATGCCAAAACTAACCTAAAAGTGCTTGAAGCTAAGCTTGGCAGTGTTGAGTTATTTGATCAACAACAAGTTGTGGCGCAGCAACTACAGATTGAACAACTCAATCAGGCGCTTGTGATCGATCAACAGCAATTAGCTCAATTAAGCCAATTTATTACCTGGGCGGACAATACTGAGCAATCGCAGCAGACATTAGTTAACGTTCAGGCTCAACAGCAACTAGCACTGTCTCGCGTACAGCAACATAGCGATGAACTAACTCGACTTGAACATAGTGAGCCAGCACAGCAAATCCAGCCTCTATTTGAACAGCAACAAAAAGCCCAGTTAAGCACCCTAGTATTATCGGAACAGATTGAACAGTTAACGGAACAGGTTGGTGTAGCTGAACAAACACTGCAACAGCACACCCACAAGCAAACGCAAGCTGAGCAAGGCGTTGATAAAACCAATCAAGCACACAAAGATTTGCTTAATCTTATCGACAAACAGGTGTTGCCGTTAGACCAACACATTAGCCAATTGAACTATCAGTTGTCTCAGGTCAGATTAAGCCATCAGCAAACGGCTGAGCAACAACACAAAACGATTGAGCAACAGCAACAGTTGATGGCGTTGCAACAGCAACTCACGTCGGCAAAGCAAGACATACAGCAACAACTTGATAGTTTGCCACAAGGCCAAGAAGTGGCCAAAAAGTTTGCGGCTTGGCAGACGCAATATAGCCAAGTATTGCAATTAAACCAGCAGTTGAGCCAACTTGACACTCAACGAGTTCAGCAACAACACAATATCGAGCAAACTCAAACAACGTTAACTGAACTTTCGCCACAAATTAAGCTTGCCAAAACGACGGTCGCCCAAGCGTTGGCTCAACAAGCCGACAGCCAGCAAGCAATAACGGCATTATTGGCCGGCCAAGACGAAAGTCAGATTAATCATGTCTACCAACAACTGGTCGAGCAGCAAGCTGGGCGTTATCAGTTAACCCAGCTATTTAGTCACTATGTGCGTCAGCAGCAACAATGCCAGCAATTAAGCAGTCAATCGGTGCAATTTAACACTGATTTACAGGCTTTAGCGCATTCACTTTCGCAGGTAAGAACCCAGTGGAGTGAAAAAAATCAGCAAGTAAAAGATCTGCAAACCATATTGCAGCAAGAACAGCAAATAGCCAATTTAACCTTAGAGCGTGCCAAGCTTAAAGCCGGTGAGCCTTGTGCATTGTGCGGTTCGACAGAGCACCCGTTAGTTGAGCGTTATGAAGCATTGAATGTGTCTGTTACCGAGCAAAGAATGCAGCAACTACAAATTGAACTTGATGCGATTAAACAGCAAGGTGAGCAGCTTAAAAATCAACAAACGGCGTTGCAAGTTAACCATGACAATTCGCTCAAGCAATTGAGCCTAGCGCAAACTGAATTACAATTAACTGAGCAACAGTGGCAACAACATACTCAGGTGCTTGCAGTAACGCTTGAATTACATGAGGAGCAACAACATAAACTAACTGATTATATTGCCCAGTCAGAAGCCAAACAGCAGCAACTTGCCCAAACGATAAGCCAGCTTAATCAATGCCAAAAAACCTTACATCAACATCAGCATAATGCTACTCAAGCAGAACAAGCGTTGGCAGTATTAATTAATCAGCAAGGGTTATTGCAACAGCAGCTCGATAATTTGTCCCAAGGTTTAGTGAGTCAGCAGCAGCAAATTGAATCTGTTAACAAGCAACTGCAGCAACTGAGTAGCGCTCTGGATTCGCACATTATTGCTACAGGGTTAACGCCGCCGAGACTTGAGGATGCCGACACTTGGCTGCATCATTTACAACAACAACTTGAGCGTTGGATTGAAGCGCAGCAGCAGGCTATCGATAACCAACAGCAGCTCAGTGTCACCGCAGAAAAACTCACCGCAAACAATCTACACACCACTGAAATAGCAACCAAGCTAGCGGAAGTGACTGAGCAAGTAGTTACGCTTAACGAGCAACTCGATTCGGTACTCGCAAAGCGTAAAGTCGTGTTTGCAGAGAAAGTGGTTGAAGATGAAAAGCTGCTTAGCCAACACGCAGTAGATCAAGCTCAGCAGGTATTTGTCTCAATTCAACAACAACTGCAAGCGGCGGATAAACATTTTGCTGGTTTGCAAGTACAGCTGCAATCGACAACGCAGCAAACAACCAAGGCGACTCAAGAGTTACAACAGTTGCAGGAAAAATGGCAAGTGGCATTACAATCAAGTCCATTTGCAGATCAACAATCATTTGAGCAAGCCTTATTGACGCCACAAGAGCGTCACACCTTACAGCAATTAAAACTGCAACTTGATAACGACATTGTCAAAGCCAATACGTTAGTTGAGCAAGCCTTAACAAAACAAACGGAGTTAGCGCAGCTGGCAGAGCAACACGGATACGATATTACTCAACACGGCGATACAATGCTGCAATATCAAACGATGGAAGCTAAGCACCAACAAGACAAGCAAACACTGTGGCGCTTAAGTCATGAGTTAGAGCAAGATACCAATAAGCGGGCAGGGCAACAGCAACTGTTAGCGGAACAAGCTCAAATGCAACAAGATTACGACGATCTTGCGTACCTGCATTCGTTAATTGGCTCACAAAAGGGCGATAAGTTCCGTAAGTTTGCTCAAGGGCTTACTTTAGACCATTTAGTGGCATTGGCGAACAGGCAGCTAGAACGTTTGCAAGGCCGGTACTTACTTGAACGCAAAGAGTCGGTTGATTTAGAGCTACAAGTACTCGATACCTGGCAAGGTGATGCAGTGCGAGACACCAGAACCTTGTCGGGCGGTGAAAGCTTTTTAGTGAGCTTAGCCCTTGCGCTCGCATTATCTGACCTTGTTAGTCATAAAACGAGCATTGACTCACTGTTTTTAGATGAAGGCTTTGGTACGTTGGATAGCCAAACATTAGATACCGCTTTAGACGCATTAGATAATTTAAATGCTTCGGGCAAAATGATTGGTGTCATTAGCCATATTGAAGCCATGAAAGAGCGGATCGACGTACAGATAAAAGTGACTAAAATGAACGGTCTTGGTATCAGTAAATTGCAGGGTGAGTTTGCTGTAAGTGGGTCTTGATCTGCCTCAAACTCCCATGATTACTGTAATCGAGTTCAAATTAATTATTAATTAAATATCATTTTATATTTGTAAAATGATTATTTTTTGATATAAAAGAGCGTTGATATGCAATTTGAGTGCAAAAGTCCGTATTTTTAGCTGTTTATACCGGATGCCGTAGTATCAAATATTGGGTCATATTCACCATAAAAAACGACATGAAGGCATAGCGTTAACTGAATTTATGCCCAATATCGCAATAACAATTTGCAGTAAAAGAAAAATAAAAAATATAAAGCGTCATCTTTTAGGGTGGATTAGACATTGCTAATGAGTAAAATTATGGGCTTCCAAAGGCCAGCGGTAAGTCAATTGAACTTGCCAAACTTGCACAAGAAAGTCTTGCTAGCGAGTGTATTTGTTGTCGGGGCGGCTTTATTATGGCCAACACAACAAGAGTTTTCATCACAACGTATTCCAGTGGCAATCGATATAGATTCGTTATTGCCACACATAGCTCAACAAGATAGCGCTTTGAAGCTGGTAAAGCCTATTTCACCGATTTTAAATCGCGTGATTGAAAGTGGTGATACCTTAAGTCATTTATTTGAATTAGCCGGTATCGACCAACGAACCATGTATAAAGTACTTGAGGCTGATTTAGAAGTCTTAGCACTAGATACACTTCTGCCGGGTAACCGAATCCAATTTTGGGACAACGCTAATGGTGAGCTTGATAAGCTTGAACTGTACTTTAGCCCTGCTCACCAAGTAGTATTCTCCCGTTTTAAAGACGGAACTTACGGTGTTAATGACATTAACATCGATGGCATTTGGCAAAATCGCATCGTTGGCGGAGAAATTAACGGCTCTTTTTATGTATCGGCTAAAAACGCTGGTTTAAGTGCCGCTGAAATTCAAAAAGTTGAAACTCTGTTAAAAACGAAATTAAACTTTTCTCGTGAGTTGCGCGCAGGTGATACTTTTTCGGTTTTAGTTAACGACCAATTTGTTGAAGGTGAACCAACAGGCACAACATCGATTGAAGGCATTCGTATTAATACCGGCCGTCGCGACATTACCGCGTTTCAAAATGTCGATGGCAATTATTACGACATTGAAGGTCAAAGTTTAACGCCTGCTTTTCAACGTATTCCGCTTAACCGAAAAGTTCGTTTAAGTTCGCGCTTTAACCCTAATCGTAAACACCCAATTACTGGTCGTATTCGTCCACATAACGGCACTGATTTTGCTACCCCAATAGGTACGCAAGTCGTAGCACCGGGAGATGGCATAGTTACTATGGTGACTAAACATCCTTATGCAGGCAACTATATTGTGATACAACACGACAATAAGGTCAGCACACGCTACCTGCATTTATCGAAGTTTTTAGTTAAAAGAGGCCAACGTGTCACTCGTGGTCAACCGATTGGATTGTCGGGTAATACTGGTGCTTCAACAGGTCCTCACTTACATTATGAGTTTATTGTAAATGGTCGTCCTATCGACGCAATGAAAGCCAATATTGCAGAAGCTACTGTATTACCTAAAAAGCAACTACAAGCGTTTCAAGCTTTGGTGCATAGCCGTAGCATGATGATGGATTTAGGCTAATCACAACGCGTGTAAGCGAACTCTGATTGATAAAAATGCAGCCTATATTGGCTGCATTTTTTGTTGTTAAATCACAGTACTTAATAGAGTGCTCAATACTAGCGGTAACGGTTGTCCCTTGTTGTTACTTATCGTTGCAGTGCTTCCGCTTGTGGATCTATCTCAGTTCTGGGGTCCATTTCATATGCTGTTGGGCTTGCCATATCGGTGACGGCACGAAAACTTTCTTTTGTTGCAAGTGTTGAGGGGGCAATATGGCTGCGGCGTCTTAATAATACTATCACGAAGAAAATCGCCAAACATGAACTGGTAAAGGCATATAAACCCTTGGCGCCAAATAATCCCATCGCAAGTGAAGCCATCGGCGCACCAATAGCCGACGATAACCCAAGAGTGATAAGCATGGCACTGCTTATTTCAACAAAATCTTCAGCGGTGGCGTTGTCATTAGCATGGGCTAAGCATATTGCGTATAGCGTCATACATGTCCCTCCCCAAAAAAAGGCTGATATTGCTGCTGGCCAACCGCCAAAAGTAGTGACTACGTAAGGCAGAGTGACGAAGAGTAATGACACCAAGGAGCCACCTAAGGCAGTAAACATCAAAACACTGCGCCTATCAAACCTATCGGATAACTTACCTAGTGGTACTTGAAAACAAGCTCCGCCAAGGACGGTAGCAGATAAAAATGCACCGAGTTGAATACTGTCAAAACCATTATCTTTAGCGTAAATAGGCGCTAATGCCCAAAATGCACCTGTGACAAAACCGGCAACCACGGCTCCAATCAATGCAACGTGAGAGTGCCGCCATACCTTGGCCATATTCAACTTAACGTGTTTTACCACCGCAGGTGCTGATGAACGTGTCAGTGACACCGGAATGATTGCGATAGAGATAAATATAGCGGCTAGACCGAATAGCATCGATTCGTGCTCGCTGCCTAAATTGAACAGTTGTTGGCCACACATCACCATGATTAAATTTAGCGTGGTATAAATAGACAGTATTGTTCCTCTATTATTCGCTGTTGACGTGCCGTTTAGCCAGCTTTCAATGATCATATATAAACCAGAAATCATCACCCCGATTAAAAACCTTAATAACATCCAACTATAAAACACGGGTAATAAAGGAAATAGTAAGATGACCACCGAGTAACATGTTGCCAATACAGCAAAGCTACGAATATGCCCAACTCGTTTTAGCATATAGGGTGTGGCTAAACAGCCGGAAACAAATCCTAAAAAGTAACCCGATCCGGTTAAAGCGACTTGAGTATCGCTAAAACCAGATTCACTCGCCGCAATGGGGAGCAGAGTCAGTAATAAACCATGGCCAAGAATTAAGAATGCATTAGATATGAGTAATGCTGAAAGTGGGATTAACGCGTTTAACATGTCACTCCAATAGGTTTTGTGTGTGATACGTCACCAATTCACACAGCTAATAACCAAGATTGATTGTAATGAACTCCGAATTTGCCCAGGTATTAAAGCGTGTTTTAGTTTATTAATACCGCGTGTGACGCTGCTTATCGTACTATTTGGGACAGAACTGGGCGATGTTGTTGCAAGAAACGACGTTGGTTAACGCTGATGTAACCTGCGTTTTACACATTTCACTGACACACAATATGAAAGGAAGATTTATGCCAAGTGTGGTTATTATTTTTTTATTTTATAAATCAGCACGTTGAGAGTATGGCTTTTGGTTTTGCAGTTTAGATTAGTTTTACAGCGGTACAATGCTGAGCAGCATTGCACTGAAATCGAACAATATTTACTCTAAATATTGTGATAAATGCTTTCAATAAAGATGATATAAATTGAAATGTTTACCAGTCATAACCTTTGTAACAAACTGCTTATTTGAAAAGAGTCATTATGATGAAACTCTCTTAGAATAAATCGAATAAGGAATTGATTTAACAGTGGTTTGCAGCATATACCAGTTGTTACAGTGGTTACAGTTTTTATATATCTTGCCTTGGACTTAGGTGCGAAAATTGTGACTCGGTTATTAATGTTTGAGCATGTTACTAATAAAAGCATAGCGAATAATAAAATGGCGGCATTAGGTTGGTGATAAGGGACTCGTGATAAAAGGGCTAGTATTGGCCGTGATGAAGCCACAAGGCGGATCAAACCACTAGCACTGCTTTGAATCTACTGAATTGGACAGAACTTTCTATCTAACGCTCTGTTTGTCAGTAATTCCTGTTCAATTTATACAGTTGTATCATCTTGAAAGCTATCGTAATTAAAGCTAAAAGTAGTTATGTTAATTCATTATAGAAATAGGGAGCATGGTTAATTTTCTGGCCTGCGGCCACTACGAACGTGGCGCTTCGACCACACCAGACCAAGAGTAAACCAACGGTAGTTCCCTCTTATAGTTTACAAAATAATTGGCCCCGCTGCCCCGCAATATTTTCCTTATTTACTTAAACAACAGAGCGAAAAGGTCGCCATAGGGATTAATTCAGCGTTGAACCTCATTTGAATACGGCTTCGGCCCATTTTGTTGTAAAGAGTGAAAATGCTAACGCTTTCGATTGGAATCTGATGTGAATGGATTCACTAATGTCGTGGTGGCATGGATGCCAAATAACGACCTGTACCGCGAAAACTAAGCTCACAACCATGTGAGCTTCATGCTATTTTTTTCAACAAATACCATAGAAGGCATAGACCTCTAATGCTGTGTATAAGCACAGTTATAATTTGCCTTTTGTAAATTAGCCGTTTTGTTTCTCGTTATGTAATCATAAAAATTCTCGGTTTCAATTGAGTTTATAACCCTCATTGAATCAGCCAAGCTTAAAGATGTATGATAGAAAAATACTATGAAAAGTGATTTCAATGAAAACTTACCCACTACTCGATATCAATTGACCAAAAAACTGCTCTGTAGCCCAGAGCCCGCATCAAAAATAGCATTAAGTATGTCAATTAGCTTTGACTAGGCATCGGCCAAGTCCAACAAGCGATTAATTCGTCGCAAATAGCACAACGCATAAAGACTAAAATGTTAGGTTTTCATAATCTGTCGTGGAAACTAGCAATAGAGAAAAATTGGCGGCAAAACAAAGGAGAATGATGATGAGTAAAATAGTAGAGGAAGTAACATCTGCAAATGCTAATTACGTGGCTGACTTTGGAGATAAAGGTAATCTACCAATGCCTCCTGGAAGGCAGTTTGCAATACTTACATGCATGGATGCTCGTTTAGATCCTGCAAAATATGCAGGTCTTGCTGAAGGTGATGCCCATGTGATTCGTAATGCGGGTGGCCGAGCAAGTGATGATGCCATCCGTTCCTTGGTAATTTCATATAAGTTACTTGGAACGAAAGAATGGTTTGTAATTCACCATACGGATTGTGGGATGGAAACATTCAACAATGAAATTATGGGTGGTTTGTTGTCTGGTAGTCTCAAAACCGCAAGCGTTGATGCCTCGGGTTGGCACGATAGCAATGCTGGTGGTGGTACAACCGATGGTAAATACATCAATTGGTTAACTATCAGTGATCAAGAAAAAAGTGTTTTGGAGGATGTTCAGCGAATCAGAAGTAACTCAATGGTTCCAGGTGATATTCCAATTTATGGCTATATTTATGACTGTAAATCTGGAAGCCTTGTAGAAGTTCCAGAGGCAACAGAAGCCGGCAAGGCAAAAATCTAACAAGGCAAATTAACTCGGACTGTCAAGAACTGCGCCGCTTCGCGCTATGCGGCTTTTGATATCCGGTTATTTGCGACGTTAGTGGCTGCAGGCCAGATCTTAAACTAACCTTTGTCCATAAATGAGTTACAACACAATCAAACTTGAATATGTCGGTGCTTAACTTATGGATTAATTTGTTCTGTTCAGTATGGAGGGGTCTGTTTGCAAGCTCTCAGTATCTGGGTCTTTTTAAAACAAAATATTGAGCCAATAGCTTATCGATTACTTCGCGTAGGGCGATTGTCCGACTTCTTCAGCTACTAACCATACTCGCATATCAAATTCTAATTGGTGGTAATCCGCTAACATAAAGCTGCATAGTTGATAAAAAGCTTTGTTGTGTTCCTTTTCCCGCAGATGGGCCAATTCGTGCACCACTACCATTTGTAATAGCTCAAACGGAACGTGTTTTAAGTGTGCTGCAATTCTAATTTCATTTTTGGCTTTCACTTTATTACCTTGGCGGCGATTAACATAAGAATGCAAACCCAGGGCATGGTGGCTTAAGCTGATTTTTTCGTCAAAAATGACTTTGGCTAATGGGTCTGACTGACGCATATAGGTATTTTTTAATGTCAGCGCCATATCGTATAAGGCTTTGTCTGTGCGAACGTCGTGTATTTTTGGGTAGCGTGTTAAAAAGTGGGCAGCTAAGGCGTTAGCGTCAACGAGTTGGCGAATTTTCTCGACCACGTCAGGACGATAACCATTCAAATAACGCAATGCACTTTGTTCACTTTGCTGCTTTTTAATGTCGGCACTGGTGACTAACAGGCTGAGATCTGTTTTTGGCTTTAATGATTGGCTTGCCGACTTGACTGGCATTTTAGGTGGGGCTTTAGGTGTTTTAGTTTTAGTATCTGACATGGTTGTAGTTCAACTGATTTTTTGGCGTTACCGTTATCTGAGTCGGTATCGATAACGCCAATATAGAACGGTGAAAGCGGTGGGTTACACTTTACCGAAGATGAGTCGGTTATGCTGAACATAAGCAACATCAAATGCATTAAGCTGCACGCGTTTTAGATCCAATGATTCAAAGTCAACTTGTGGCGGGTTACGCTTTAATTGCTCTTTAATAATCAATGGAGAAATAAGCGAAACTGGAAGGTCCATTAATTGAAGTACCGCTTCAAGTTTGAAGCTGGTGGCACTGCCGGCAAACTTGCCTTTTTGTTCACGTTCAATAATAGCTATTTCATCGACTTTGTAGTCGCTCATTAGTTTTTTAAACGCAAAATCAAACTCACGAATTGAGTCCGTGCTAGCTGATTGTGAAATACTGAATGAAACTTTACGACATGCTGGCACGTTATAGGTTTCGCCTTCATAGGTCAGTAAACAGATAATGGCTTCGCCGCCTTTTAATTCCACACCACAAATTTTCATGTTAATCCTTACTGGTTTATTCATACGAGTGTGCCGTTGGCATGCTCGTTATCGTTCATTTGTTGCAGGGCAGTGTACTGCCCTACATTCATTATTCTGTCATCGCAGTTTGTTGGTCATCTACTTGCAGATTACCTGCGATTTATGGGCTATTTAGTCTTCTGCTGTGCCGTCGTCTTCGATAATGACAATAGGCTTAACTTTACGGCGAACTGGCGCATCACCGACATCGACGCCAGTGATAAAGCGTTTATCACTCTTTGGTGCCGCTTTAGGTTTTTTAGGTGCGCTAACTCTATTGCTGATCACCGCTGCTTTTGCACTGGTACCAGCTTTGCCTGCCTGAGGCTTATCTTTTAGACCGCTAAATTTGGCCTTTAAGCCTTCAATCACCGTGAGGTCGAAATTTTTACGTAAAAACAATTGTACTTTTTTAAAGCTGTCCCAATCTTTAGGACCTACAAATGAAACCGCATCACCTTTAGCGCCTGCACGGCCAGTACGACCAATACGGTGGACGTACTCTTCTGCAAACTTTGGCATATCAAAGTTAATCACTAATGATACGTTGATTAAATCAAGGCCGCGTGATGCCACATCGGTTGTCACTAATATTTTTGATTGGCCACGAGCAAATTGATCCATAATTTGGTTACGAGCCGATTGCTTTAAATCACCACTGAGTGCTGAGGTGGCAAAACCTTGCGCAGCCAATAGCGTGGCTAAACGGTCGGTATCTGAACGCGTAGCGGTAAATACAATCACTTGCTTGTGTTGCTCTTGGCTTAAGATGTGCTGTAGCAAGGCTTGTTTATGGTCTAAATGGTCAACCAAAATAATTCGTTGCTCAATATCTTTATGTTCAGTGTAAGACTCACCGATAGAGACATGGCTTGGTGTTTTGAGCAATGTTGTTGCAATGTCACCGATGCTTTCATGATCTAACGTAGCTGAAAACATTAACGTTTGGCGACGCTTATGATCAGCGGCATCATTAATGGCTTTTAGCTGTGGCGCAAAACCTAAATCGAGCATACGGTCAGCTTCGTCAAGAACCAGTAATTCTAAGCCATTTAAATATAAGTGGCGCTGTTGTAAGTGATCCGCAATACGTCCCGGTGTAGCAACAATGAAATGTGGATCTCTGGCCAATGCTTTGGCTTGGTCGTTAAAGTTCTCACCGCCGAGTACGCTAATGGCTTTATATTGGGTATTGGCGACTAATAAACGTAATTGGCCATAAACTTGCTGGGCTAATTCACGAGTCGGTAACAAGATAAGTACCCGAGGATCTTTTTTCGACAATGCTCTAGTGGATATCACGCGTTGCATTGCGGGCAATAAAAACGCTAAGGTTTTACCTGAGCCGGTTTTAGACGATGCCATTAAATCTTTACCTGATAAGGCAATGGGAAGTGCTTGCGCTTGAACATCGGTAGGCGTAGAAATGCCAAGGTGCTTTAGACTGTCAAGCAGGCGCTTGTCCAACGAAAAATCGGTAAATTGCAAAGGTAAATCCCCTAAAAAATGATAGCCGACGATTATAGCTGTTTCACCTTGCTATAGCCAACAAGAGTCGCTTTAGTTATGCTATTTTTTAGCTTTATATTATGGCCTGAGTTCGACGTCGCTATTGGACGATTCAGGCGGGCGTATCGTAAAATTGAATACCGAGCATGGAAGGAACGAAAGATGACAAAGCTCACCGTGGGATTAGCGCTAGGCAGTGGAGCCGCTAAAGGTTGGGCACATATTGGGGTATTGAATGGTTTAGCCAAGTTAGATATTTATCCTGACAAAGTGGCAGGTTGTTCGGTAGGGGCATTAGTGGGTGCTGCCTATGCCAATAATCATTTGGGTGAACTTGAAACCTGGGTGAGTGGATTTTCAAGTTGGGATGTACTCGGGTTAATGGATTTAGGCTGGCGAAAAGGCGGACTTATCAGTGGTGAAAAAGTATTTGATGTATTGGCTAATCGTATTGGCGACCTTAACATTGAACAGCTGAATCGTCCCTTTGCTGCAGTCGCGACAGATTTATATTCTGGGCAAGAGATTTGGTTTAAAGAAGGTGACTTACGCCATGCGGTTAGGGCTTCATGTTCAATGCCGGGCTTTTTACCCCCAGTACAGCAAGGGCATCGCTGGGTTGTGGACGGTGCGGTAGTGAATCCTGTGCCGGTATCATTAGCTCGCTCTATGGGCGTTGATGTGGTTATTGCGGTGGATTTAAATGGCCATCGTCGTGGCCAAATGCACTTAATCCCAGAGCAAGTAAAAAGCCGCAAAGCCACTAAGTCTGAACCTATTGATGAAAAGCGCGAGCTTGAATCTGGCTTTATGGACCTATGGGGTAAAGGCAAAGATTATATGAATGGCTTAACCGATAAATTCTCTTTAGGAAGTTCAAAATCCCATCCGGGTATGCTGGCGGTGATGTCACAATCGATGGATATTTTAGAACAACGCCATAAACGTTCACGCCTAATGGGCGAGCCACCTGATATTTGCATCGTACCTGATGTGGGTGATATTGGCACCATGGAGTTTCATCGCGCTAAAGAAGCGATTAAAGCAGGTGAGCAGGCTGTAAGTGATATTAAACATTTAATCGAAGCGACCTTAAAGAAATGTTGAAGCAGTATCGAATATAGTGGTGTGTTTATGATAAATACACCCGTTGATTGCCGCTGTGTGAATATTTGCTATTTTATCGGTATTTGTCATTAAATCCGCGTTTGTTATTCAACTAGGGCATTGTCTAACCTGCGCAGTCTGATGTAGTTGATAAGATTATTCACTCTCTCATAGTTAACTCATGGTGTTTTAGTCATTATCTAGTAGTGACTTGCCCGCAATGATCTATCCGCAATGGTCTACCCGCAATTATCTAACGATAACTACCGAGTCATTAGATACAGTGGGTACGTTATTTATGTTGTTGATCTAGCCATTTAAGGTTCGATCAATGACTTAATACCGTCATTCAGCACCATTTTAAGTTGTCAAATACAACCCTTATGGCGTTTGCACATCAGATTATCGATTCAGCAAAGCATCCCAAATCGCTAAATTATGTCGATTTTATCCCCTTGTATTAGCCTGTCAAAATTAGTTGCTATTCCTACAATATCTATCGTTGATAGCAAGTGTTTTTTCAATATTAAGTACTGCCGACAATTATGATCTGGATCAAGGTATTACTCCGCGTAAATGTGTCTAATACACTCTATCTTGTGTTGTGCGTGTATTAAAGCGCTATATATAGTGCTTGTAAAGGATGGTTGTATGCTTGTAGTAGTGAAAAGGGATGGATGCCGAACTGCGTTTGATGGATGTCGAATCAAAGAGGCTGTTGTGGCAGCAATGGAGTCTGCAGGTATAGCCGACCATCAATATGCACAGCAGTTAGCGCAGACGGTAGAGCAGCAAATGGCTGTGAAGACCGAAGTTGATATTCACGAACTACAAGATGCAGTTGAAAATTTATTAATGTCGGGCCCGTTTAAGTCGGTGGCGCGTCATTACATTGAGTACCGTCACGATAGAGATAAACACCGTGAAACCCAGAGTAAATTAAATTGTGCTATTCGCGGTTTAGTTGAGCAATCGGATAGTGCGATTTTAAACGAAAATGCCAATAAAGATGCCAAAGTCATCCCGACCCAGCGAGACTTATTAGCGGGCATTGTGGCCAAGCATTATGCCAAAACCCATTTACTGCCAAAAGATGTGGTCGCCGCCCATGAAAAAGGCGAAATTCACTATCACGACTTAGATTATGCGCCTTTTTTCCCGATGTTTAACTGCATGCTAATTGATTTAGCCGGCATGTTAACGCATGGTTTTAAAATGGGTAATGCTGAAATAGAACCGCCTAAGTCTATCTCAACTGCCACTGCTGTTACGGCGCAAATTATTGCCCAGGTCGCGAGCCATATTTATGGTGGTACCACGATTAACCGTATCGACGAAGTGTTAGCTGAGTTTGTGCAAATCAGTTACCAAAAGCACCTTAGCGTCGCTAAAAAATGGCAAGTGGCTGACGTAGAAGGTTATGCCATGACGCAAACCGAAAAAGAGTGTCATGACGCATTCCAGTCACTTGAATATGAAGTGAATACCTTGCATACCGCTAATGGCCAAACGCCATTTGTCACATTTGGTTTTGGTTTAGGCGTGTCGTGGGAGTCGCGTTTAATTCAGCAATCGATGTTAACTGTACGTATGGCGGGTTTAGGTAAAAATCGTAAAACAGCAGTCTTTCCAAAATTGGTGTTTGCCATTAAAGATGGCGTGAATCATAAAGCGACTGATGTTAATTACGATATCAAAAAGATGGCCTTAACGTGTTCAAGTATGCGCATGTACCCAGATATTCTCAATTATGATCAAGTCGTGAAAGTCACCGGTTCGTTTAAAACCCCAATGGGATGTCGCTCATTTTTGGGCGCCTATGAAGAAAATGGTCAATTGGTCCATGAAGGCCGCAATAATCTAGGTGTTGTCAGTCTTAATTTACCGCGTATAGCGTTGGAAGCAGGTAAAGATGAACAGCGTTTTTATCAAATACTCGATGAGCGTTTGTTAATTGCCCGCAAAGCCTTAGAAACGCGTATTGCCCGTTTAGCCGGAGTCAAAGCACGAGTGGCACCAATCCTTTATATGGAAGGCGCCTGTGGTGTGCGCCTAAATGCGGATGATGATGTGAGCGAAATCTTTAAAAATGGCCGGGCATCAATTTCGTTAGGGTTTATTGGTCTTCACGAAACCATTAATGCTTTATATAGCAATGCTGAACATGTGTTTGATAACACACAATTACGTGATAAAGCTGTCGCCATTATTAGTCATTTAAAGCAAGCCACTGAGTCTTGGAAACAACAAACAGGTTATGGCTTTAGTTTATACAGTACCCCAAGTGAAAATTTATGCAGCCGTTTTTGTCAGCTTGATACTACCCAGTTTGGCGTAGTGGCAGGTGTGACCGACAAAGGCTATTACACCAATAGTTTTCACTTAGATGTCGAAAAGAAAGTAAATCCTTTTGATAAGATTGATTTTGAACAACCTTATCCAGCGATCGCTAATGGTGGGTTTATTTGTTACGGCGAATATCCCAACATGCAGCACAATATTGAAGCGCTCGAAAACGTTTGGGATTACAGTTATAGCCGAGTGCCATATTACGGCACCAATACTCCCATTGATGAGTGTTACGATTGCGGTTTTATTGGTGAATTTAATTGTACTAGTAAGGGCTTTGTGTGCCCTAAGTGTGGTAATCATGAGCCAAGCCGAGTGTCTGTTACCCGTCGCGTGTGTGGTTATTTAGGTAGCCCAGATGCACGACCATTTAACTTCGGTAAGCAAGAAGAAGTTAAGCGTAGAGTGAAGCATTTATAATGCATTACAGTGCATATCATAGCGTTGATGTGATCAACGGCGAAGGCACCCGCTGTACGTTATTTGTCAGCGGTTGCGAGCATGGTTGTAAAGGTTGCTATAACCAAAGTACTTGGCGTGTAGATGCTGGCCATATTTTTAGCCAAGCACTAGAAGATCAGATTATTGATGATTTAACCGATACTCGTATTTACCGTCGAGGCTTGTCGTTAAGTGGTGGCGATCCGCTACATCCCGCCAATTTTGAAGGCGTACTAAAATTGGTTACGCGGGTAAAGCTGGAATGTCCCGATAAAGATATTTGGCTGTGGACCGGTTATCAACTGGCTGAACTTACACCGCAGCAACAAGCTGTGGTGAACTTTGTGGATGTGTTGATTGACGGTAAGTATGAGCAAGATAAAGCCGACCCCGCGCTATTATGGCGCGGCAGTAGCAATCAACAGATCCATCGTTTTATGCGCTAGCGTTTTATATGAAGGCGTTAAGACGAGTCGCTTAATGTCCAGCACGTTAACTGTCAGCACGTTAACTGTCAGCGCGCTAATCGTTAGCAAATAAATGTTTAATCCGCTAATCGTTAACCCGTTAATGATTAGAAAGACCCACAATATGGCGATAACGTTTAGTGCGCTGTTTGGTTTTATATTGATCGATTAATAAACTCCACAATGGTGAATCATTAGTGTGTGGCGACTTACCTTGGCTTACACGACGAAGTTGGCGTTTAATGACGGCCATCGTCGCCAGTCCAGCCAAAGGTTTACTCTGCCAATTGACAGTTGGAATTGACGGGACAAACTCTGGCTGAATTTGCCATCTATTGGCTAAGTCAGGATAGAAGGCGAGGGCGCTAGCGATACCACACAATGCAAAACCAGCATCAATAACTTGTTGAGCCACAGGTAGGCGATGAATACCTCCGGTTAACATTAATGGAATAGGGCTACGCTGGACCAATTGCGCTGTTAAACTTAAAAAATAAGCCTCTCGAGCTAACGTTCGCTCATCAGCACTGCGACCTTGCATGGCTGGTGCCTCGTAGCTGCCACCTGATAATTCCACCATTTCAACGTGATACTGTGCCAACATATTAATGACCTTTTCGGCGTCGTCGACATCAAAGCCACCGCGTTGGAAATCGGCAGAGTTGAGTTTTACTGCTACATCGAAATCGGCACCACATTTAAGTCTTACTTGCTTAACCACTTCGAGTAATAACTTGGCACGATTTTCAAGCTTTCCGCCCCATTGATCATTACGTTGATTGGTTAACGGCGATAAAAATTGAGCCAGCAAGTATCCGTGTGCAGCATGAATTTGTACTCCATCAAACCCAGCTCGTTGAGCCAATTGTGCCGTGGTAACAAATCGATGGATAACCTCTTCAATGTCTGACGTTGTCATCGCTTTTGGTTGAGAGAACATGGATGAGTGTTTGCCTAAATCGAGTGCGATGGCAGAAGGGGCTAAATTTTTACCGCCCATCGCTTTAAACACCTGACGACCTGGATGATTGATTTGCATCCATATTCTGGCGTTATTTTGCTTAGCTATTTTGGCCCATTGGATGAACGGCTCAAGTGCGCTGTTGGGATCTAATACCACTCCGCCAGGGCCGGTCATGGCTAAGGGATCAATCATCACGTTACCGGTGATCATTAATCCTACGCCGCCTTTTGCCCATGTTTCATACAAGTTGAACAATGCGTCATCAGGTTGTTGTAAGGTGTTAGCAAGGTTTTCTTCCATTGCGGCTTTAACCAATCGATTGGGGATGATGGCACCATTGCTCAAGGTGTATGGTGTGAAAATGGTATTAGCCATGAAATAATATCCTAAGGTAAGCCGCTGAATTAATGTGTTGTTTATCCTACAAGTAGCCTAGATAGTCAATTGTCCTTATTAGAAAGGGATAAAAAAGCACTGCCACAGGCAGTGCTTTCATCATCTCGTTACTCAATTTAGCGCTAAATTGAGATCTAGATTTCGAGCAAACAAAATCCAGATTGATATGTTTTTAAATACGATAAGTTAGGGTTAACTTCGCATTACGCTCTTCGCCGGGTAATCCGCCTAAGAACATGGCTTTATCGTAATATGTTTCATTAAATAAGTTATTAATGTTCAATTGAATTTTATAACGTTCAACGTCATAACTAATCGCTGAATCGATTACCGTATAACTTGGCACATAACCATCTGGAATACCAAAAGAACTAGAGTGTGTGCTGCGTTCATCGACATATTTAGCCCCAAGACTGATTGATACCGGTGCTGGTAAGGCAAATTCTGCGGCATAAGTTACCCAAGCGCCCGCTGTGACGTAAGGTACACCTTTTTGGCGTTGGCCATAATCACTGCTATTTGGATTTTGATTGTCTCTAGCATCTTGGTAAACCGCGTTAACGTTGACTTTCCATTGGTCACTTAAATATGCATTCAGATCTAGCTCCACCCCTTTAGTATCTTCGCTGCCGTCGTAAAAATACGGGAAGATATCAGGTGTTGCTTCGCTGCTTTCGTATTCTGGATTGCTATAAGCCACATTAGTACGTGATGTTTTGAAAAAGACCAAAGATGCAAGCAATTGATCATCAAATGCTTTGGCACGAATACCTAAATCATTACTGATAGATTGAGAATCTTCACGGTCTGCTTCATTGCCTTTTACATCGCCCAACACACTGTATGCTGTACGGCCTTTAGAATGATTAACGAAAATAGAGATATCGTCAGTAGGCATATAAGTTAGGCCTAAATTGTAGGTTACACCGTTATCTGTGGTATCCGCTTCTGGTTGAGGGTCAGCTAAGCTACTACTGTAACGAGCATCGACACCCAAGTGTTCATAACTTTGTTTAATTTCATTGAATGCGACACCAATACGGCTAGTAAATCCGCCACCTAAATAACCCACATGTTGTAAGCCCAAGCCCCAAGCTGTGACAGATTTATTGTAGTTACTGGTTAATAATGGATCGTAGTCTTCAAATTCACCTTCGCCCCAATTGGGGTTACGGATATCATAAATATACGGTAGCGAACCTTGATATGACAAATTACCATCGGCATCTTTCAAGGTGTAATCTGCGTCGTAAATTGAATACTGTTTAAAGCGAATATCGCGATCTTCAAAGTTAGCATTAACTAATAATTCGTTACTGATATTGCCAATGTCGAAGTCATAACGTAAGTCGGCAAAATACTGCCATGACTTTTCTTCTGCCGAGACTTTGCGGTATTCCTGACGGCGTGCCGCATAAGGGTATAGAGTGCCATCTTCAACCAAGGGCGCACGTGGGTCAGCGTTAATTACGCCACTACGTTGCCAATAAACATAATTATAAGCCCCTGTTTGACGAGCAAAACTGGTTTCGTAATTACGGTATTGCAGTTGTTGGTTTAAAAATAAGTCATCGGTTAAGTACACATTATGGCTTAGTTTAAAGCGCAACTCTTCGCCTTCATTGTCTTTCGCCATTGGTGAGATAAGACCGTTATGACCAAACTCATACGGTGTTAGGCCATCATTTGCGCTTAACGAGTCGGTTAATTGTTGGCGCTGATCGTCTGTTAGTTGTAAACCATTACTGGTAGGGTCGTTGGCTAAGTCTTGCCAGCTGACTTCACCAGCGGTTTTCCCCTCGACTGAAGCTGCGTTATAAATGCGGATAGGATGGCCGATTGAATCAACGGGGATCGCATCGCTAATATATGCTGTTGATAGCATAATATTTTGGTTTTCATTCAATACATATTTAAGCGAGCCATATATTTCATCGCGGTCGGTACCAAGATCTCGATAACCTGTACTACGAGCCGTTTTTGCCACGAGGCGATAGGCTAAATCGTCAGTTATTCCGCCCGTAGAATCGGCCATGAGAGAATAACTATCCCATTGACCCACTTCAGCTTCAAACAACTGTTTACTGTCAAATTGAGGTTTTTTCTCAATAAGGTTAATCACGCCACCTGCGCTGCCCATACCATACAGACCAGTAGCAGGGCCCTTGAGTACTTCAACGGAACTCACGTTGGTTAGTGAACGAGTTGGATTAAAGGTGTTACCTAATCCAGCACCGCCATACATACCATCGTAAGTGTAGTTGGCGCCTAATCCGCGCACGACCAAATTGTCGCCAATACCATAATTATTACCCGCTTGAGTTACGCCGCTGATGTTACGAACCAAATCTTGCATGTTGGTGATGCCTTGGGCATCAATTAATGCTTCATCAACAATCACCACCGCGGCAGGCGTTTCCATCAGCGACATATCAGATTTGGTTGCTAAGCCGGAGTTCATCACTACTTGGTTTTGTCTACCATAAACTGTTATTCGTTCATAATTGGTAGAGGATGATGCATTGGTCGTATCATCTGCAGGTTGTGTTGTAACCTCAGGTTGGGAAGTAGGCGTTTGTGCGTGAGCATAAACGGGAAACAGTACACTTTGACAAGCAAGGGCGAGTAGCGATAAACGTAATGGCGTCATAACGGGTTAAGCTCTTTATTAACAATGTTGCGAATGATAATGATTATCATAAGTATTGCAATGGTGTGTTGTGATAAATGTGGCAAAGAATGGGTTTTGGTGATTTGATTGCTGATCAATTGCACAATTTGAGTGAGGAATGAACATGGTTAACTTGCCAATAAAGGGTATAAATCATGGTAAAGCTTAGGTATTAAGTGGCTTAAGCACCCATTAGTATTTGTTATCCAATAAGTGCACCGCGTCTCACGCTGATGATTAATTGTAATGCGATAATATCCAGATTGTTTGTACAGGGTGAAAAACTTTGCCTGTACATTCATATATGAAGCGTTTGCTATTCGCATCTTAGGTGGTTTTGGGTATATAATCTGCCTCCGAAACGGTGTTGTGATAAACGTATAAGCGTAAACGATTCACTAACACGCCAAAGCACTTAAGGTAATCAAATGAATTTAAAGCTAGAACTGCAGACATTGAATGATAAATTAGACAAGTTTCGTCGCAAGTTAGCTGCGGCTGAAGCACGTGGCGATGCCACGATTGTCCTGCAGTTTAAGAAAGAAGTGGCGACAGTGACTAAGCGAATCGCCAGCATTAAAGGCCAGCAAACTCGCGAGTTCAGCAAAGAAGGTGTGGCGCTGAAAGCGTTAGGATTTAAGCGCGTGCTGACTAAAGCCGAACAAGCCGATATGGGTAAGTTAAACAAGTCGGTTAAAGGTTTAGTCGTTGTGCATCCTTTAACGGCATTAGGCCGTGAAATGGGCATAAAAGATGTGACGGGTTTTGCGCCTGCTAAGTTCTAATATTTTCTTTTACAGTTAGTTGTCGTAAGGTTAATTCATGTCGGTAAAGTATATCGCAACATCTAAGTTACCCACTCCTTGGGGTGTTTTTGCTATGCACGGTTTTGAAGAAACCGCGACAGGTAAAGAACACGTTGCTTTGACATTTGGTCAACTGGATCCCACAGAGCCCATGTTAGGTCGTATTCATTCTGAATGTTTGACCGGTGATGCATTATTTAGTTTACGTTGTGATTGTGGTTTTCAATTACAAGCAGCAATGCAGAGTATTGCTGAACAAGGGCAGGGGTTTCTTCTGTACTTGCGCCAGGAAGGCCGTGGTATTGGGTTGCTTAATAAAATAAGAGCTTACGAGCTGCAAGATGCTGGTGCTAATACGGTTGAAGCGAATGAGCGTTTAGGCTTTGAAGCTGATATGCGTAAATACGACATGGTTTTGCCGATGTTAACGCAAATTGGCGTGACTAAAGTAAAGTTGATGACCAATAACCCGCGTAAAGTGATGGCGATGCAAAATATGGGTATCGAAGTCGCAGAACGTATTCCGTTACAAGTGGGAAAGAATCGCTATAACGAATCATACTTAAAGACCAAATCAACAGAGTTGGGCCATATGATGTCGGAATACCATTTCCACGATGAATAGTCTGCAACAATAATAGTCTAAATGATGATGAAACAAAGGCAGAACTTACCGCTTATTGAATCATCATTGTTTGATTACCTGCGTTTTATAGATGTAACCTTCCGCTTATCTTTGATGATATTGCTTATTGTTTGTAGCAGTATGAGTCATGCTGCTGAATTAACGCCGACTACACCACCTGAGCTTATCACTGAACCTGACGCGTCTCATTATGCATTTGCCAATTACCTAGGCAGCGGTGTGTATCGAACTTCTGGCCAAAGCGCTGCTGTCGCCAATATTCCTATGGGATTTGTGCTTGACTCAACAGATGACTATTTATTGAAGTTACGCTTTACTGCATCATTTGGTTTTTTTGATTACTCCTTTAATGACCTACCTCAAGGCAGCATTCCTAACAATGTCGGCACAATTACTCTAACCCCTGGGCTTGAATATCACTGGCTGGTGGACGACAAGTTAACGCTTGAGAGCTATGTTGATTTAGGCTATGGACATAATTTTTCAACTTACAGTCATGTGGGTATTTTTTCCACTGGCGTTTCTGCACTCTATAAACTTGATGCGCCTTTGTTTACCCCTATTTGGGTAAATCGGATTTATTATGCAGGTTACCAAAGTAATCAAAACGACAGCACAGAAGGCTATTCGGTTTTTAAAACAGGTGTAGATTTTGGGGTTAATTATGATTGGCAGTGGCAAGATGTCCGGGTTGAACCGAGATTGTTTATTGCCGGACACTGGTATTTCGATAAACTAAAATTTGTTACCCCAGTTGGGAAAGATGTTCTAACCTCATACACCTATGAAATAGGCGCAACGCTAGCATTCTCTAAACCTATCAACTTGAGTGCGATAGGCTTAGACAGTGTCGAAATTGAACATTTTGGATTAAGTTATCAAGTCGGTGGTGGGCTTAAAGTGTGGCGCTTAATTTTTGAATTTCCGCTATAAGCCCTACCAATGTGAATAGGTGAATACATTAATTTGAGCTAGTTCCCCAAATATTGGCATTCACAGGTTCTGTCGATGCAGTCTCTGAGCTAGCTTTAGCAGAAACGACTTTATTTGCTGCAGGTTTAGCCGCATTCACTTTGGCTTTGGCTGGCCGAGATTTAGCGGAAAATGATCCACGGCTATCTTCTTTAGGCGGCGGTAATGGCAGCTTGTTTGCTTTACGATATAAGTATTCAACTTTGTCACGAGCCCAAGGCGTTTTACGTAAAAACTTCAAGGTTGATTTTACACTCGGGTTATCTTTGAAACACTGAATGTTTATCCTAGATGCGAGCTCTTCCCAGCCGTACTTTTCAACGAGTGAAGTCACGATAGTTTCTAGTTTTATGCCGTGAAGCGGATTGTTTGCTTGTGTCATGAGCCGTGCGAGCTAATTAAGTTTGGCAATATTATACCCACATTGTTGCCAAAGTGATATCAACACAAAAACGGCAGCCGAAGCTGCCGTTTATTGATGATATTAACCTCTATAGCTCGTTGACTAGTTCAACTTTGTCATCTTCGTCAGTGTCAATATCCCCTTTGCCTTTGGTTTTAATAATAATCATTGTCGCAATGATTGCGGTAGTGACTAAACCTGCAATGGTTGACACCGTCATCGGTAGACCTGCACCTAATGTTGATGAGTTCAACATAAAGCTAATCACAACACAGGTCATGAACATAGCCGGTACAGTACAAATCCAATGGAATTTATTGTAGCGCAGTAAGTAAGCTGAAGCGGTCCATAACATTAATACAGCAGTAGTCTGGTTTGCGACACCAAAGTAGCGCCAGATAATACCAAAGTCGACTTGAGTCAATACGGCACCGACGACAAATAATGGTAACGCGAGCATTAAACGCTTCGGTAACTCAATTTGCTTGATGTTAAAGAACTCTGCCAAAATTAATCGCGCTGAACGAAATGCGGTATCGCCAGAGGTGATAGGCAATACAATGACACCTAAGATAGCCAAGAAGCCACCAAATGTACCCAATAGCCCATTAGATGCTTCGTATACAACATTTGCTGGGTTACCAGCCATACCGACATTCAATCCTTCAACACCACCAAAGAATGATAATGCAATTGCACACCAAATTAATGCAATAACACCTTCACCAATCATGGCGCCAAAAAACACAAAGCGGCCGTTTGATTCATTTTCAACGCAGCGCGCCATTAAAGGTGATTGTGTTGCATGGAATCCCGATACTGCACCACATGCAATCGTGATGAACAAGGCTGGCCATAATGGCATGTCATTTGGGTTTAAGTTGCTAAAGAAGTCACCCATTTCAAAGCCAGGTAACATGGTATGTTCGGTTGATAATGCTAACGCTATAATCAGTCCGAGTGACATAAAGACCAGTAATGCACCAAAGAATGGATATAAGCGACCAATAATCTTGTCGATAGGCACGATGGTAGCAATTAAATAATACACAAAAATGATACCAACAAAGATGGTGACATCTAGTCCGGTAAGTTTGCTTAGTAATCCTGCAGGAGCAGAGATAAACACCACGCCAACTAGCAACAATAAGATAATGGCAAACAAGTTCATAAAGTGTTTGGCATTTTTACCTAAATATTTACCAGCCAAGTTAGGAACTGATTGACCGTTATTGCGTACCGATAACATCCCCGAAAAATAATCGTGAACCGCACCGGCAAAAATACAACCAAATACTATCCATAGCATCGCCGCCGGGCCATAAAGGGCACCTAGGATCGGACCAAAAATTGGACCGACACCAGCAATGTTTAACAGTTGAATTAAATATACTTTCCCTTTAGACATCGGTACGAAGTCGACACCGTCTGTCTGAGTGAAAGCAGGCGTTTGTCTTTGGGTGTTAATGCCGAACACTTTTTCGACAAAAGCCCCATAAATAAAATAGCCGCCAATTAGCAGGCCTACACAAAGTAAAAACCACGTCATTTTGTTATCTCCCCATTTTTATAGTGACATCATTTTAAAACATCAAAATAGGGTATTTGGGACTAACTGAGTGACAGGTTAAAAAGGCTGAGTAAGCGGTAAATAGTCATCCTGAGCGGTGTTGGTGGTTGGGCAAATGTGGTGCATGTCACGCTTTATGTGGCGTATACCTAGTTATTGAAATCCAAGCAACTGCTTTAACTCTTTAAGATAACGACGTGACACAGGTACTTTTGCCCCGCTATGGGTGGTGACTTCTGCACCCGTGTCGGTGATTTCAATTTCTGAAATAGCACTTGTGGCCAGTAAGTATTGTTTATGGCAACGAAATAGCGCGGTTTTTTGTTCTAATACCTTAAGGGTTAATTGGGTGTGACTGAAACCTTTATTGGAGCACACGTGAATACCGCCTACATCACTGACTATAAATTCTACATCAGCGGTAGCGACAACTTTGAGTTTATTGCCACTGTAGCAGGGTAAATGGGCTAATTGCGTTGGCAGTATCTGCGTCATTAGTTGCGGCGTCATGTTGGTGCGTACTTTGTCTAAAGTTTGGTTAAAGCGTTTTTCATCGATGGGTTTAAGTAAGTAGTCGAATGCATTGTTATCAAATGCTTTGATCGCATATTCATCAAATGCGGTAATAAATACTGCTCGTGGCATTTTTTCAGGATTAAGCATGGCGATTAACTCCATGCCATTTATCCGTGGCATTTGAATATCAACAAAAATCAGATCGGGCTTTAACAGGTTAATTTGTTGTAGTGCTTCAATAGCATTACTACACTGTCCAAGGACTTTGATATCAGGATGTTTGTCGAGTAAATCTGCCACTTCTTGGCGGGCGAAGGGTTCATCATCAATGATTAAGCACGAGATCATTGGTCAATTTCCTTTAACGGTAAACGCACACTAACGCGGGTGAATACATCGGGTTCACACTCAACTTCAATACCGTATTGGCTGCCAAATAAATTTTGAATTCGTTTGTGGACTAAGTTCATGCCTAAACCATCTGTGTTTTTAGAGGGTTGATATAAACCGGCATTATCGGTCACGTTAAGCAATAAGTCATCGCCGTCTAATGTGGCTTTAACATCAATAACACCAGCATCGAGCATCCGCGACGTACCGTGTTTAACTGCATTTTCAATCAAAGGCTGTAAGGTAAATGCAGGCATTTTTTGGTGATGATAAATCATAGCAATATCTATGTTGACGTGCAGTTTGTCGATAAAACGGGCGCGTTCAATGGCTAGGTAAGCGTCTATGTGCTCAAGTTCATCAGCCATTGTCACAAGTCCAGTCGTTCGGGTTAAGTTGATGCGTAAAAATTGCGATAACTGCTGTAATAATTGTTTAGACATTTGCGGGTCACGCTTAATAATCGCACTGATTGTATTGAGTGCATTAAATAAAAAGTGCGGATTAACTTGAGCTTGTAGCAATTTTATCTCTGCTTGCATCAATAAGTTTTGCTGTTGTTCAAAGCGGCCATAAAGAATTTGGTTAGACAGTAACCTGGCAATACCTTCGCCTAAAGTACGATTAATGTTTAAAAACAATTTGTTTTTAGGCTCGTATAATTTAATGGTGCCAATGACTTCGTCGTTACTGCGCAGCGGAATAACTAGGCTTGAGCCTAAACTGCAATTGGGCGATATAGAACAGGAATAAGTGGTATCGACACCATCAGCAAACATCACACTATTTTGTGCGATGGCTTCGAGAGTGATTTTTGAGGAAATAGGCGTATTAGGTATATGGTGATCGGCACCAAGCCCAATAAATGCCAGTAATTTAGTGGTGTCGGTAATGGCGACTGCGCCGACTTGGGTTTCTTCTATTACTATCTGGGCGACTTTTTGGCTCGACTCTAAATCAAACCCCTTAGACAGTAAGCCGACACTGCGCTCAGCTATTTTGAGTGCTTTAGTCGAAAAGCTGGAAGAAAGTTTATCAAACATGGCCTTTTGGTCGCGAACAATACTCATAAACATCGCCGCGCCTAGTGAGTTAATCAGTAGCATTGGCGGGGCGATGAGTTTGACTAATTCCCAGGCTTGGTCAAAGGGTTTTGCGATTAATACAATTATCGACATCTGCATTATTTCAGCCATAAACGTCACACCAAATACCACAATTGGCTGATAAACTATTTCTGATTTACCGGCTTTTTTGAAGTAATAACTGATCATACCCGCGGATAAGCCTTCTAAGGTGGTGGATATGGCGCAAGCAATATCAGTGAATCCACCCATTGAATAACGGTGTAATCCACCAGTTAACCCAACCAGTAGACCAGTGACTGGTCCACCTAATAATCCGCCCAACACAGCGCCCATAGCACGAGTATTGGCGATGGCTCCAGATGTTTGCTCACCAAAGTAAGTCGCCATAATGCAAAAGCTTGAGAACACCAGATAGATAAAAATTTTGTGCGGTAATCTTTTTGATGTTTCTGCGAAAAGTTTAAACAATGGCGTTTTACTGACTAAGTAAACGATAACTAAGTAAACACACATTTGCTGTGTTAGCAGTATTATTAACGACATATATTCTCTTTGGATTAATTAAACGCAGTCAAATTGTGGTGGATATATTATTGACTCTTGTGAGCGTGTATTAACAGGTTAGTCAAGTCTAGTTCTCAGCATCTGGTTTTCAAAATGTGAGTGTAATATAAAACCATACTATTTCAATTTCAGTCTATTGTTAAAAAGCTATCAACAGTAATAATAGGTTATCAACTAAGGTTGTTTTAGAACCGGGATATTGTATTTCGATGCATCGCTGAACTATCACGTTTTGTCACGACTAATGAGTCGACCATGATGAGTCGACCATGATGAGTCGACCATGATGAGTCGACCATGATGAGTTGTCTCAACATATCATTGCTCACAATCGATAATACGCTATAACTTGGGTATTTGGTGCATCACAGGACCGCATCTATGCCAGTATATTCTGAAGATATTAACCAAAAACTGTTGCTGTTAACGTGATGTTTTACGCAATAAATCAGATTGTTTCACACTACTTTGCTGATAAAACTCATCAATGAGTATTCTGAGAATTTTGGATTTGGCAACTTTGCTGGTTTTGGCTATCTCATCCAATTGTGAAATGCTTTTTTCGGTCAGTGTGAAAGTGGCATGACGATAAATTTTAGTGCTTTTTTTATCGAGCCCTTTTAAGAACTCTTGAGTTGTTGAAGTGATATCGGGTTGACCATGCGATGCCCCAAGACCTAACGCATAATTATTAGCATCTTCGATAAAGTCGTCTACAGATACCTTTACTCGGGTATCTTTGGGTTTCTTGCGCTTAAGATCAGTTAAACTCATAACTATTTTCTGGTGGAATGGCAAAAAGCTCATCGGCAATGGCTCTAATTTCATCTGCCGCTTTACCGCTAGGATCGATTTCAAGCACTGAAGAGCCGCTTTCTTCGCTGTCATCATAGATGTTACGACTAAACGTCACTGAATTCAGTGCGCGTAAACCAAAAGACTCAACCACTTCCTTAGCTTCTAAAATCCGTTTACCTTGAGATGGCAGTGCAGGGCATTGTGTTATCACAATGGCGGCAATCATTTTAGGATTGACCATTTTACAAGTACTGAGCATGTCTTCCATATGAGGTAAGGTTTTAAGATCGCGTCGCTTAGGACGAAGTGGGATAACAACATAGGTTGCGACAGACATGGCAGCTCGCATTGCTAGATTATCCTGGCCACCACAATCAACAATGACATAGTCAAACCGATCATTAAGACTCAGTAGATCATTACGGATTTTTCCATAAAGCTGAATACAATTGATGGCTTTTAGGCTGGGGTCATTATTACGAGCTTGGATCCAGTCGGATGTAGTTCGTTGCGGATCGCAGTCAACCATAAGTACATTCGCATCGTGTTTTTGGCTAATATGTACAGCAATATTTTGTGCTAAACAGCTTTTGCCACTGCCACCTTTTTCTCCACCAACCAGCAATATCATGTTGTGATCCTTGATGCTAGGCGCTTTGTAGCACCGAAAATATCGATTAGTATTTTATCTTGAGTATAGAGCAGCCATAAAGGACTGCATGAAAATAATCAATTAAATTAGCTGTAAAGCAATATGGTAACTATGAGGTGAGCATTCGGTGCAACGGCAAACTTGGCCTTTAATGGTATTTTGTTTATCGGTGTTTTCATTGAACGTTAAGGCTATCAAATCACCCACTTTAAAAGAGGTTTTAAAGTCAAATAATACCCCTTTGCGAGCAAGATCGATGCAGATACCATGGTCGACACATGATTCACCATGAGCATTAATCCAATCTAGGCGGATCCGCTCAGCTTCCATATCTACACGTAACGAACCGCGTTTTTCTTCGAATCCTGTTGGCTCTTGGCCCATCCTGTTTCTCCTTGAAATGATCCGTCTATCGGCATCTTGAACTGTTGTTTGGCGATAATTCATCATCAAGACTATAGATGCCTAATTACCGCTAGCCTTACAACATTCTATTGTTTAGCTCATTATTGTTGTCGTTAACATTCAGTGCTGAGTGTTAACGTTTTACATCGACTTATACATTTACCTTTTTATGCTGTTAGTAATTTTTAGCATAACTGCTTTGTTAAGCAAGACAAAATTATCATTATAATGCTGAGTCATCGATACTCGGTATGTTGAGTGGCAGTTAAGGTGATTAATTATCGTAGTCTTGGTTTTTAGGGTAAGGCATTTTCAACTGACCCCAACGAATCACAATTACCGTGCCAGCCAGTAAAATTGTCGACAGTGAAATGGCTAAAATACGCCAATCTTCCATGCCTTTCATGTCTAAAATCAAGTATCGAGCCAATGCAACAATTGCAATATAAAGCGGCATACGAATAGGTAATTTACCGGACTCAATATAATTAACGACCATCGCTAAAACTTCAAGATAAATAAACAGTAATAGTAAATCGGCCAGCTCGACGGTTCGAATGGCAATCATGTGGAGAATTTCTTCACCAATAGCAAATACCGTTGCCAGTGCGATAATTAATAATACTAAATGTTCGATATTTTTTAAGGATTTTAGTCCTACTTTTCGCAGTAATGGCATAGTCATCTTCATTAATAAAATCAAAACACTATTATTGACGACTTCCGCATAATTTCCCAGTGATCTGGGTCGATTTTTTGAGATAAACTGTGGTTTGCAGAATAAGTGGTTAATATACTCTCCACTCAATATCGATATAGTATGATTTACGCCGTTATGAGTCATTAGTTAGCGTTTTATCTTTACCAGGCTCAGATTAATCCTTCATGAGGCTAGAGTCATGCCATTCAATAGACATAAAAAAACCGCTAAAGCGATGCTCTAGCGGTTTGTCTAAATAAAGGTAAACGATTAACGTTTTAAACCTTCATTTAGTAGGGGACGCATAGTTTTAACTAATTGCGTGGTCACTTTTGGACTACCAGCCACAATGTTTCCTGAAACCATATAGTTGTGTCCGCCCATAAAGTCAGTAACAGTACCGCCAGCTTCACGACAAATTAAGTCGCCCGCAGCAATGTCCCACGGCTTAAGACCAATTTCAAAGAAACCATCTAAACGGCCTGCAGCGACGTAAGCTAAATCTAATGCAGCAGAACCACCACGACGGATATCAGCACATAATGGGAATACTTCACCCAAAATAGCCATATAGCTTTCAGTGTGTTGACGTGCTTTGAATGGGAAACCGGTGCCAATCATGGTGCTGCTCAAATCATTTACGTTGGTTACACGTAAACGGAAATCATTGAGCTTAGCGCCTTTGCCGCGAATCGCTGAAAATAATTCTTCACGGACAGGATCGTAAATAACGGCAACTTCAATTTTGCCTTTATATTGTAATGCGATAGATACCGCGAAGTGAGGAATACCACGAACGAAGTTGTTAGTGCCATCCAAAGGATCAACAATCCAAATGTAGTCTTTATCAGTACCACGGTTTTCACCGTTTTCTTCACCAATAATGGTGTGGTCTGGATAAGATTTACGAATTTGATATGTAATAGTTGCTTCTACTTCCTTGTCTACACTAGTCACAAAATCATTAATACCTTTACTGCTTACCTCAACACGGTCAAGTTCAGTATAGGCGCGCATAATAGTTTGGCCCGCGGCGCGAGCAGCGCGCGTGGCAATAGTCAGCATCGGATGCATTGCAATCCCCTGGATGTTAAAGAACGAGTAAAATAGCGCCCGCATTATACTTAATTTGACAGTTATATCAAATGCAGATTTTCATATAACGTAATTTTTAACGATTGTGATAATATACGGATAATATTTTTAGCTAAAAGAAAGTGCTACATGCTCAGTAATATTCGTGTTGTTTTAGTTGGTACCTCACACCCTGGTAATATTGGCTCTACTGCTAGAGCAATGAAAACCATGGGCTTATCAAATTTATATCTTGCAGAGCCAAGAACAGAGCCTGATGGGCAATCGATAGCACTAGCTGCTGGTGCGTCAGACATTCTGAAAAACCTTACGCGAGTTGATTCGTTAGAAGAAGCCATAGCCGATTGTAGTCTAGTCATTGCCACGAGTGCACGCAGCCGTACTCTTGATTGGCCGATGCTTGATCCTCGTGAAGCGGGTTTGAAACTCACTAAAGAAAGCTTAAATGGCCCAGTTGCTATTGTTTTTGGTCGTGAGAATCATGGCTTAAGTAATGAAGAGTTACAAAAATGTACCTACCATGTAGCTATTCCGGCAAACCCAGAATATAGCTCGCTAAATTTGGCTCAAGCAGTACAAATTATTTGTTATGAAACTCGAGTTGCCCATCTAGCGCAAACAGAAACACCCACTGTAACGGATGAATATCCATTAACCTCTGAGCTAGAACGTTTCTTCGTCCATTTAGAGTCGACGTTGTCTAAAACAGGGTTTGTGATTAAGAATCATCCTGGACAAGTGATGACTAAACTTCGTCGTTTATACACTCGTGCACGTATTGAAGCACCAGAGATGAATATTCTTCGTGGTATTTTGACTTCCATTGATAAGAAAATGGATAAACAAGATTAAGCAGTAAAGGAACATACCATGGGCGTCATCGATAGACTAAAAGAAGACATTGAATCGATATATCATCGAGATCCAGCCGCAAACAGTACCTTAGAGATAATATTTAATTATCCCGGTATGCACGCGATTTGGATCCATCGTATTAGTCATAAACTCTGGCTTGCCAACTGGCGCTTTACTGCGCGTTGTTTATCAACATTTTCGCGTTGGTTAACGGGTGTTGAAATTCATCCTGGCGCGACGATTGGTCGACGTTTTTTTATTGACCATGGTATGGGTGTCGTTATTGGTGAAACCGCTGAAATCGGTGATGATTGCACACTTTATCATAGCGTTACTTTGGGTGGGACCACCTGGCAGCCAGGCAAACGTCATCCTACATTAGGTAATAATGTGGTTATTGGTGCAGGGGCCAAAGTACTTGGACCTATCACTATGCATGATGGTGCACGTGTTGGCTCTAATTCTGTGGTTGTTAAAGATGTCGCAAGCGATCATACCGTCGTAGGTATTCCTGGACGTGTAGTGTCTTCGCCGACCAACCAGTCAAAAGAAAAAACTGAACGTCGCACCGAAATGGCCAAAAAGTACGGTTTTGATGCGTACGCTGTGTCACCAGACAATCCAGATCCGGTCGCTAATGCGATTGGGCAAATGCTTGACCATATGCATTTGATGGACTCTAAAGTACAAGAACTGTGTAATGCCATTCAACAAATGGGCGGTGAAGTCTGTACTAAAAAGTTGCCAGAGTTAACCGTTGATGCATTCGATGAAGCTTCTCGAGAAGCGGCCACTAATCGTAAACATGACATTGATAAGTTCGACCCGAGTATTTAATAATCCGTAAGTCATTGTAGATTCAAGTCAAAGAAATGGCCGATAATGCGATTAATTTCCTTGTCGGCATTGAATCTTACAAGATAAAAAGGTTAAATACGCCCTGCGAAAACATGGACCTTTTGGTTATAAGCAATGCCATAATACCCGAGTGTTTTAGTAGGATTAATACTTGACTAAATTACTCGGGTATGTTGAAATTACTGCATACTTTTTGGGAGCAGTACAAGTTATGAAACTTACATCAAAAGGTCGCTATGCAGTGACAGCTATGCTGGATGTTGCGATTCACTCTGCTACTGGTCCTGTACCTTTAGCCGATATTTCTGAAAGACAAGGTATCTCTTTGTCTTATCTTGAACAACTCTTCGCTAAGTTACGTAAACATGGTCTAGTGTCGAGTGTCCGCGGACCCGGTGGTGGTTATCGATTAGGTTTAGAAGCCGTCGATATCTCAGTTGGCATGGTCGTGCATGCTGTTGATGAATCTGTAGATGCCACTCGTTGTCAAGGAAAAGGTAACTGCCAAAGCGGTACTCGTTGCCTAACCCATTCTTTATGGGGTGACTTAAGTAAACAAATTTCAGATTTTTTAAACAGTATTTCTCTTGCAGGTTTAATGCAAAAGCGAGATGTAAGATTTATCTCGTTAAAGCAAGATGAAATACAAAAGGAACATAGAGTGAGTTTGTAACTCAGCTATGTTGATTGATATATAATTATTATTTGTACGTTGTATGTAGCCTCATCTGAGACTGCTAAGTACGGAGTGTGTTATGAAGCTTCCTATCTATTTAGATTATGCCGCAACAACCCCTGTAGATCCGCGTGTCGCAGAAAAAATGATGCAACACATGACAATGGACGGTGTGTTTGGTAATCCAGCATCGCGTTCACATCGTTATGGTTGGCAAGCAGAAGAGGCGGTTGATGTCGCCCGTAATCAAGTTGCCGATTTAATTAATGCTGATCACCGTGAAATTGTTTTCACATCAGGTGCGACAGAGTCAAGTAACCTTGCGATTAAAGGTATTGCCCATTTTTATCATAAAAAGGGCAAGCACATCATCACCAGTAAAACTGAACATAAAGCAACGTTAGACACGTGCCGTCAGTTAGAACGTGAAGGTTATGAAGTCACTTATCTTGTTCCCGATGCTAACGGTATTATCCCAATGGAACGCTTAGAAGCGGCGATGCGTGATGACACTATTTTAGTCAGCATTATGCACGTTAACAACGAGATTGGTGTTATCCATGATATCAACGCAATTGGTGAATTATGTCGTTCAAAAGGCATCTTTTTCCACATGGATGCGGCACAAAGTGCTGGCAAAATACCAATTGACGTTCAAACCACCAAAGTTGATTTGATTTCGATTTCTGGCCATAAAATGTATGGACCAAAAGGTATCGGCGCATTATATGTTCGCCGTAAGCCACGTATTCGTCTTGAATCGCAAATGCACGGTGGTGGACACGAACGCGGTATGCGTAGTGGCACACTAGCAACACATCAAATCGTTGGTTTAGGTGAGGCTGCAGTTGTTGCAAAACAAGACATGGCAGCTGATAGCGCACGTATTACTCATCTACGCGATAAGTTGTGGAACGGTATTAAACACATTGAAGAAACCTATATCAACGGTGATATGGAACAACGCTATAGTGGTATTTTTAACGTGAGCTTCAACTTTGTTGAAGGCGAGTCGTTAATGATGGCCTTGAAAGACTTAGCGGTTTCTTCAGGTTCAGCCTGTACTTCAGCAAGTTTAGAGCCAAGCTACGTATTACGTGCTTTGGGTTTAAATGATGAAATGGCACATAGCTCGATTCGTTTCTCTATTGGTCGCTTTACGACTGATGAAGAAATTGACCACGCTATCAAAACGATAACTGAATCTATCGATAAGTTACGTGAAATGTCTCCATTATGGGAGATGTTCAAAGATGGTATCGATTTAGAGCAAGTCCAATGGGCACATCACTAATTTAATCTTATTAAATGAGTGTAATACCATTAAATCGTAAACTGATAACGACACAGATTTTGGAGCAGTATCATGGCTTATAGCGAAAAAGTAATCGATCATTATGAAAACCCACGTAACGTAGGTTCATTTGATAAGAACGATCCATCAGTAGTAACTGGTATGGTTGGTGCACCCGCCTGTGGTGATGTAATGAAATTGCAACTTAAAATTAATGCTGACGGCATTATTGAAGATGCAAAATTCAAAACCTATGGTTGCGGTAGCGCAATTGCATCTAGCTCATTAGTAACAGAATGGGTCAAAGGCAAAAGCGTTGATGAAGCAGCGACGATTAAGAATGCAGACATCGCCGAAGAGTTAGCATTGCCGCCGGTTAAAATTCATTGCTCAATTTTGGCTGAAGATGCCATTAAAGCAGCAATTGAAGAGTACAAAAGCAGACAAGCTAAGTAATACCTGGAGTTAAGATGGCAATTTCAATGACCCCCGCTGCGGCTGATCGAGTTAGATCGTTTCTTGCTAATCGCGGGAAAGGCCTCGGCTTGCGCCTTGGGTTGAGAACATCAGGTTGTTCAGGAATGGCATACGTCATTGAGTTCGTTGACGATCTCAATGACGATGATGAACTTTATAATATCGAAGGTGTGAATATCATCATCGATGCAAAAAGCTTCATTTATTTGCAAGGTATTGAACTTGATTTTGTCAAAGAAGGCCTAAACGAAGGTTTTCAGTTCAATAACCCTAACGCAAAGGGTGAGTGTGGTTGTGGTGAAAGTTTCACCGTTTAATCATTGTTCACCTAATTAAGCCGTTTTATATCAAACAGTAAGCATGATATCTGCCCATGAATTATTTCGACCTGTTTAATGTAGTACCTGCCTTTGATATCGACACCGCCTTACTTGCAGAGCGCTATCGCGACCTGCAAAGGGCGGTTCATCCCGATAAATTCGCTAATGATACCGAGCAACAAAAGCTCCTTTCAGTACAGCGTACTGCACAAGTTAATGATGGCTATCAAACGTTAAAGAATCCCTTACGCCGTGCTGAACATATGTTGAGCTTGCGCGGAATTGAATTAAGTCATGAAACCACAACATTGAAAGATGGTGCATTTTTGATGCAGCAAATGGAGTGGCGTGAAGCACTTGAAGACATCAAAGATAGTAGTGAACCACAGTCATCAATTGATGAACTGTATGATTCGTTTGCTGAATTTGAGTCAACATTATTCACTAAGCTAGCGACGCTATTGATTAGTGATGAAAGTTCAGATGCTTTATTAGCGGCAGATCAAATTCGTAAGCTAAAATTTATGGCAAAATTACATGATGAGTTAGCCCGTATTGAAGATGGCTTGCTCGACTAATTGGCCCTAAATTCTAAACCTTATTATTTATGATTAGCTTGGCTAATCGATAACACAACAAGTTGGAACACTATGGCACTGTTGCAAATTGCAGAACCTGGCCAAAGCGCCGCACCGCACCAGCATCGTCTTGCGGTTGGAATTGATCTTGGTACCACCAACTCACTTGTTGCTGCGGTAAGAAGTGCTCAAGCATTAACTTTGCCTGATGAGCAAGGTCGTCATTCATTGCCGTCTGTGGTGCATTATGGCGAAACCAATGTGTTAGTGGGCTATGAAGCTCAAGACAAATCAGCTTTAGAACCACAAAACACCATCGTTTCTGTGAAGCGTTTTATGGGACGTAGCCTCACTGATATTCAGTCTGGTGTACATCGTTTACCCTACGCATTACACGCGAGTGAAAACGGCTTGCCAGTGTTTACTACGCCGATGGGACAAGTTAATCCTATTCAAGTGTCTGCCGAAATTTTAAAACCTTTAATTGCGCGAGCTGAAACCACATTAGGTGGTGAATTAGAAGGTGTGGTGATTACCGTACCTGCGTATTTTGATGATGCACAACGTCAAGGTACCAAAGATGCTGCTGAATTATTGGGTGTTAAAGTATTACGTTTATTGAACGAACCCACTGCTGCAGCCATTGCTTATGGATTAGATTCAAAGCAAGAAGGTGTGATTGCCATTTACGACTTGGGCGGCGGTACTTTCGATATCTCGGTTTTACGATTAAACCGTGGCGTATTTGAAGTGTTAGCCACAGGTGGTGATTCTGCATTGGGTGGTGATGATTTCGATCACTTACTCGTGAGCCATTTACAACAGGCATGGCAGATAACAGAACCAGGCAGTCAATTAGCACGTCAATTACTGATTGAAGCTCGCCGAATTAAAGAAGCGTTGACTGACAATGACAGCGTTGAAGCTTCTGTCGTCATGGCTGAAAAGACATTAACCTGCATTGTCGATAAAAGCTTACTTAACGAGTTAATTGGCGCGTTGGTGAAAAAAACCATCGGCAGTTGTCGTCGTACTTTACGTGATGCTGGCGTGAGTGTGGATGAGGTTATTGAAACCGTCATGGTCGGTGGCTCAACTCGCGTGCCATTGGTGCGTGAACAAGTTGAAACTTTTTTCAAAAAGACACCATTGACATCAATCGATCCTGATCGTGTTGTTGCTATTGGTGCCGCGATTCAAGCAGATATTCTTGTTGGTAATAAGCCTGAATCGGATTTGTTACTATTAGATGTGATTCCATTATCCCTAGGTGTTGAAACCATGGGCGGCCTGGTTGAAAAAGTGGTTACTCGTAATACCACTATTCCCGTTGCTCGCGCACAAGAGTTTACCACGTTTAAAGATGGTCAAACGGCCATGGCATTCCATGTGGTGCAAGGTGAGCGTGAACTCGTTGATGATTGTCGCTCATTGGCCCGTTTTACCTTACACGGTATTCCGCCTCTAGCGGCAGGTGCTGCACATATCCGGGTGACATTCCAAGTGGATGCTGATGGCTTGCTTAGTGTTACCGCGATGGAAAAGTCCACCGGGGTTAAGACATCGATTCAAGTTAAACCGTCATTTGGTTTATCTGATACTGAAATAGCAACCATGTTAAAAGATTCGATGAAGTATGCTAAAGATGACATTACTCGTCGTATGCTGGCTGAACAAAAAGTTGAAGCGGCGCGGGTGATCGAATCGCTTAATGCTGCTTTGGCAAAAGATGCAGCGCTTCTAGATGAGCAAGAACGCGAAGAGTTAGTCGTTGCGATTGCCCAACTTGATTCCGTAGCACAGCAAGATGATATTGATGCCATTGAAAAAGCGATTGCAAATCTCGATGATAAAACCCAAGATTTTGCGTCAAGACGTATGGATAATTCTATTAGAGCGGCGCTAAAAGGGCAGTCGGTCGACAACATATAGGTGAAATGATGCCACAGTTAGTATTTTTACCCCATCAAGAACTTTGTCCAGACGGCGCAGTACTTGAAGCAGAAGTGGGTGAGACCATTTTAAACGTTGCGCTGCGTAACGGTATTCATATTGAACATGCGTGCGAAAAGTCATGTGCTTGTACTACATGCCATGTCATTGTGCGTGAAGGTTTTGAACAGCTTGACGAAAGTGATGAGCTAGAAGACGACATGCTAGATAAAGCATGGGGACTTGAGCCTGAAAGTCGTTTATCTTGCCAAGCTAAAGTGGTGGATTGCGATATGATTATCGATATTCCTAAATACACAGTCAATATGGTCAGCGAAGGTTAGTGTTTGCCGAAGTATTAGTGTATCAATAATCCCATTTATAGCGGGTAATTGATCACAAAAAAAAGAGCCAATCTTGCTAGATTGGCTCTTTTTTTATCTGTGGTCATTCCAGTCATTGATTTTAAATAAACTCAGCGTATGATGCGCGAAAATTCCAATTTTGGAGCACTCTGTGCGCATCGCAATACTGTCTCAAGGCCCGCAATTATATTCTACTAAACGCTTAGTTGAAGCTGCTGTCGCCCGCGGACACGAAGTCAAAGTTATTAATCCATTAAAGTGTTATATGAATATCAATATGACCAAACCTAGCATTCATATGGCGGGTAAAGATCTGGGGCATTTTGATGCGGTGATCCCTCGTATTGGTGCTTCAGTGACCTTCTACGGTTCTGCAGTATTACGTCAATTTGAAATGATGGGTGTGTATGCGGTTAATGGTTCAATTGGAATTGCGCGTTCACGAGATAAATTGCGTTCAATGCAGCTGTTATCACGTCAAGGTATTGGCTTGCCGATCACTGGTTTTGCCAATAAACCCAGCGATATCCCTGATTTGATTGATATGGTCGGCGGTGCGCCATTAGTGGTTAAATTGTTAGAAGGTACTCAGGGCATTGGCGTGGTATTAGCTGAAACCCGCAAAGCTGCAGAGAGCGTGCTTGAGGCCTTTATGGGACTCAAAGCCAATATTATGGTGCAAGAATATATTGCTGAAGCACAAGGCGCTGATATTCGCTGTTTTGTGCTGGGCGATAAAGTGATTGCTGCGATGAAGCGCCAAGCAAAGCCGGGTGAGTTTCGTTCTAATTTACATCGTGGCGGCAGTGCTACTTTGGTTAAATTAACTCCGGAGGAGCGATCAGTCGCGCTTCGCGCTGCAAAAACAATGGGGTTAAATATTGCTGGGGTTGATTTATTACGTTCTAACCATGGTCCGGTTGTGATGGAAGTTAACTCATCTCCTGGTTTAGAAGGCATTGAAAAAGCGACTCAAAAAGACGTTGCCGACGCCATTATTGGCTTTATGGAAAAGAATGCCAACAAGTCCATCAAGTCAGCACAATAAGATTTAGCGATTACCAAAGAGCAGAAATTGGGTCATGTTAATAAAAATGACTCAATTTAGTGATGAAATATCACCGTAAAAGCGGATAAGGCTAGGAATATATGGCTAAATTACGTATAATCCGCGCGAATTTTTTAAACTTGCTCACATTAAGGAAGCTAGTTATGGCGATCGAACGCACATTTTCTATTATCAAGCCAGATGCAGTTGCTAAAAACCACATTGGCGCTATTTATAACCGTTTTGAATCAGCTGGTCTTAAGATCATTGCTTCTAAAATGGTACAACTATCTAAAGAACAAGCTGAAGGTTTCTACGCTGAACATAGCGCACGTCCTTTCTTTGGTGCTTTAGTTTCTTTCATGACTTCTGGTCCAGTAATGGTTCAAGTGTTAGAAGGCGAAAATGCTGTTCTAGCTAACCGTGAAATCATGGGTGCAACTAACCCAGCTGAAGCTGCTCGTGGCACCTTACGTGCTGACTATGCTGCAAGCATCGACGAAAACGCAGTTCACGGTTCTGATGCAGTTGAATCAGCGGCACGCGAAATTGCTTACTTCTTCAGCGCTGACGAAGTGTGCCCACGCACTCGTTAATCGTTGCTGTAGGTTGATAAAAAAGGGGCTTCGGCTCCTTTTTTGTGTCCGCTCTTCAGATATTGAGCACTTTGTTTGATAACGACTTCTTCGTGTTTAAATCGACTATTTCACCGTATTGCGTTGACTAAAAACACAACATTTAATTAACAATAATATTGCGAATTGGTGTGTTGATATAGTGTTAAATAAGGTATCTGTACTCCGTCAGAAAGTTCCTAATCTTATACTAAATATCACCAAACAGGCTTTTTTGCCGTTTAATAAACAGGACTTCTCAGGACCGATATTAAGGCCGTTTTGAATAGATTTAGTCTAAAAAAATGCTAACAAGTTACTTTTCTGAATAAATACTCAGTAATATTGAAATGTCATTCTGACGTTTTTTACGACAAATAATCTATTTTATTTAAAATATTGAAAATTAATTTTTGATGCATTTTGTGATCAATTGTTTTTAAATTGTTATCTGTGTTCCATTTTTGTATTTCAATATGTATTTATTTGTTTTTTTATGGTCTTTAATTTGTATTTTTATTTGCGGTTTAAAATGTTAACAATCTTGATAAATGCCGTTAAATTCGGTAACTTATTGATTTTAAATGAATCGATTTAAGTCAAATTAATTATCAATCCACATGTTAAATGTGATGTTGTTCACATGTTGCCCTTATTGACTAAAGGTTTTTTATTCATTAATAATGTTTTTCAATAATTGGCAATGACCAATTATTCATAATTAAAAATATAACGACTTGTTTTATTTTATATCAAGTTATAGGGAGTTTATTCATGAGTTCAGTCACATTAACTGCTAAGGCAATTCGCCGTAGTTTACTAGCAGTAGCAGCAACAAGTGTCGCGACAACAGGCTTATTTTCTTCAGCAGCATTTGCTGCCGATGAGCAGAAAGTTGAAAGAATCGAAGTCACCGGTTCTCGTATTCAGCGTCAAGACATGGAAACGGCTTCTCCAGTTACCATTATCTCTGCAGAAGCTATTCGCGCAGAAGGTTTCACTTCAGTTGACCAACTACTTCAAGCTCAAACGTCAATGGCTGGTGCTGCTGTTGGTTCTAGCACAAACAACGGTGCAGATGGTGTAGCACAAGTTGATTTACGTGGTATGGGAGCAGCACGTACTTTAGTACTAGTGAATGGCCGCCGTATGGTTAACTCAGGTTCAGGTGCAGATAGCTCTGTTGATTTGAACTCTATTCCAGTAGCAATGATTGCACGTGTTGAGATCTTAAAAGACGGCGCCTCAGCTGTTTATGGTTCAGATGCGATTGCTGGCGTAGTGAACATTATTACCAAGAAAGATTTCGAAGGTTTACAGTTGGACGTTAACGGCAGTGGCACCGATAAAGGTGATGGCGAAAACGGTGACGTAAGTATGCTTTACGGTTTCAATACCGATGGCGGTAACTACACAATTGGTGCAGCTTTCTCTGACCGTCGTGATATTGTGCAGTCAGACCGCGATTGGACTGAATTAGCGACAAGTGGCATTATTCCTACAGGCACGTTGGAAGGCTTATCAAGAGACTCTAGTGGTAACTGGGTTCCTCGCGCTGATCTTTATGAACGTTATGACTATACCCAAGATAGCTACTATCAAACACCAAGTGAGCGTCGTAGCTTGTTTGCGAATATGACACAAGAGTTAGGTAATGATGTCGTATTAACTGCTGATGCTATTTACACTAATCGCCGTTCAAACCAACAATTAGCGGGACAGCCAGCACAGATTTATTTAGATGTGTGCGGTCAACCAGGTGTCGATCCTTTAAACTGTATGACCATTGACAGCAGCATGACTGCGGCTGGCATTGAAGCTAATGATGACGGTCAAGTGTTCTATGCAAGACGTACCAAGGATGTGGGTCCTCGTATATATTCTCAAGATACGAATACATGGCGTATGTCTGCAGGTTTAGCAGGATTACTTGATGTACACACCGGTATGAACTGGGATGTGTCTTACACTTTCGGTAAGAACGAAGCGTCAACGTCAGTTGATAACTCTATCAATGCAAATGATATGATCAACTCAATTTATGCTGATCAAGATTCATGGTTTTCTGGCGCTCCGTTAACTCAAGATCAAAAAGATGCTGTAGGATATTCAGAGAAAGCTAACGGTGGTAACGAGCAACAAACTCTGTCTGCTGGTTTAAATGGTGAGTTATTTGAATTGTCTGCTGGTGCGGTTGGTTTTGCTATCGGTGCTGAGTATCGTCGTGAAAGTGGTTTCTACAATCCAGATCCAATAGTGGTCGCTGGTGAAAGTACTGCTGCACAACAAGATCCAACTGAAGGTGAGTACAACGTTATCTCTTTTTTCCAAGAGGTTAGCGTACCTTTCACTGAAAAGTTAACTGGTGAATTTGCACTGCGTTATGACGATTACTCAACATTCGGTAAAGCGTCTACTTGGAAAGTCGGTTTAACTTATGAAGCAACTGATGATTTGATGCTTCGTACAGTAGCAGCCACTGGTTTCCGTGCTCCAAGTGTATCTGAATTGTATGCAGGTAATTCAGGTTCATTCGATTACCTAACAGATCCTTGGTTATCAGACGCTGATCAACCAGGTCAAATATTAGTTAATCGTACATCAGATCCAGATCTAAAACCTGAAGAGTCAGAATCATACACTGCAGGTTTAGTGTACTCACCAAACTATGTTGAAGGTATGTCTGTAACATTAGATTACTGGCGTTTCAAAGTTGATAACGCAATTGCACGTTTAGACACTCAAGCTGGTTTAGACGATTGTAAAGCTGGTAAAGCGTCTGCTTGTGAAACGTTTAATATCACACAAGAAGGTGATTTACGTAGTTTAACAAATGCGTTAACTAACGTGGGTACTCAAGATACTAGTGGTGTTGACTTTAACTTAGCCTATAACTTTGAAGGTTTAGGTTTAGATTGGAAAATTAACAATGACATGACTTATCTGCTTAATTTCGAGCAAGATGGTCAAGATTATACTGATACTATCGACGGTAACTTTGGTGCTTACGCGAAAGTTCGCAACAACTTTAGCGTTTCAGCTGGTCAAGATTCTTGGAGTGTAATGTACTTCAACCGTTATGTCGGTGAGATGACTGATTTAGCAGAAGGCACAGATGTTGATTCAATTCTGTACCATAATGTTTCAGGTACTTATTATGTTACAGACATGATTACTTTAACCGCTGGTGTTAAAAACTTAAGCGACGAAGAGCCATCACGTGTTTCTAACGGTAGCGATGGCGGTACTGTTCCTGAAGTGTATGACACTATTGGCCGTCAGTACTTCGGTGGCGTAACGGTTAAGTTCTAAATAACCGTTTAATTATTGAGCTACACATCAGACAGTGTGACAGCTACATTGTCTGACATAAAAAGGCCTACATTATTGTATAATGCTATTCGGATAAGCATTACTGTTTATATTTAAGTGGATAACGGCTAGGTATATAGAGCACTGAGCGTGGATACGTTCGGTGCTTTCTTTTATCTGGAAGGATAAAGTGTTTTATATCGGC